>CBFHWY010000072.1:0-13149 GCA_965659675.1 Salibacteraceae bacterium
TCTCGAAGTCATTGGAGCCCGATTTCCTTGGACTTTCGGATTTCTTCGGACCTTCGGACTTTTTTGAGGGGCCCGTGGCACCTTCACCTTCAAAAGCCCGGAAGTTCTCCGCCTTGTGATATCTGAGGAACTCATCGATCTCTCCGATATGTTCTTTGATCTTTCCATCCCTGAACTCAAAGGTTCGATCAGTAAGGCCTTGCAGGAATTGTCTGTCGTGAGAAACCAGGATCAGAGTGCCGTCATATTGTCTGAGTGCATTTTTGAGGATCTCCTTAGCACTCATGTCGAGGTGGTTGGTGGGCTCATCGAGGATCAAGAGATTATTCTCTTTCAGCAGAAGTCGAGCCAAGGCCAAACGAGATTTTTCTCCCCCAGAGAGGACCTTCACCTTCTTGTCAATATCATCTTCCTTAAAAAGAAATGAGCCTAAAAGTCCTCTGATCCGATTGATCTTAGCCCATTCTCCAGTCGCTTCTTTTTCAATCACTTCAAAGACACTAAGATTCTGATCGAGGTTGTGTTCCTGGATCTGCGCGTAGTATCCGATCCGCACTGCATCACCGATCTTTAATTCTCCGTCAAAATTCTCTTCACCAACGATCATCTTGACCAGGGTAGATTTACCCATACCGTTCTTTCCCACAAAAGCCAGGCGCTGACCACGCAATGCTTTAAAGTCGAGGTTTTTTAGTACCTCTTTTTCATCGTATGACTTTGAGAGGTCTTTTGCTTCAATCACAAGCTTAGGGGATCGGGGAGCAGGGGGGAAGCTAAATCGAATGGTATTCTCATCCATTTCATCAAACTCGATGCGGTCGATCTTGTCGAGCTGTTTGATCTTACTTTGGACTTGTTTTGCTTTTGTGTTCTTTGCCCTAAAACGCTCAATGAAGCGTTCTTGCTGCTTGATGTATTTCTGCTGATTCTTAAATGCCGACTCCTGCTGTTCTATGCGTTCTTCGCGAAGTTGAGTGAACTTGGTGTAGGGAACCTTATAGTCGTATAGTTTTCCGTGGACGATCTCGATCGTTCTACTTGTGACCTGGTCCAGAAACATTCTATCGTGAGAGATCAGTACAAGGGCACCTTCGTAATTCCTGAAATATTCCTCCAACCAAATGATACTCTCAATATCGAGGTGATTGGTGGGCTCATCGAGCAATAAGACCTCTGGTCGGCGTAATATGAGTTTGGCCAGCTCTACACGCATTTGCCACCCACCGCTGTATTCATGGATCTGTCGATCGAAGTCGCTACGTTTGAAGCCCAAGCCCTGTAATACCTTTTCTACTTCGCCTTCGGTTTTTTCTTCGTCGAATAAGTTTAGCTTCTCAAGCAGATGATTGAGATGTTCGATCAGTTGCATGTATGATTCCGACTCATAATCTTCGCGAGTTGTCAAAGCCTCATTGATCGAGTCGATCTCCTTTTTCATCTCATTGAGATGAGCAAAAGCCTGCAGGGTCTCTTCCATAATGGTTCGACCCTTCTCAAATTTCATTTCCTGAGGCAAATAGGCAACCTCAACATCTTTTGGTACGTCCACATTGCCCTCCATGGGCTTCACAATACCACTGATGATCTTGAGAATGGTTGATTTACCAACGCCGTTCTTTCCAACCAATCCAATGCGATCTTTCTTGTTGATCACAAAGGAAATGTTGCGGAAAAGAAAGCTTCCACCGTAGTTAACACCTATGTTAGATATTCCCAGCATTAAGCGCCGAAGATAATTAATGTAGATATGCCCCGAATTGCCATTATTTTTGTGGAATGAAAAGTCTTTTCACTACGCTCTTTTTAATTACTCTGTTTCAACTCAAGGCTCAGGTGGTCATCGATAATTACCTCGGCGATTTTAACTTGAGTGAGAATCAAACTTCCAGTACTTATTTGGTGGTCGAAAACCAGAAGGATGAAGCCATTACTTGTCATTTGCGCATTCCCCCGGTTTATGGATCCTACTTTCCATACAACAGTCCTGTATTGAGCTTGAGTATTCCCGCACAGTCAGCTGACTCATTTCAGATAGATATGCTTTCAAGTCACAACCTTGATTTTGACTCATACCTATTTGTAGAAGTGAACGATGAATATGCCGTTCCCGTTGAGGTAAATGCTCAACTTCGATATAGCAACAACTATTATTCATCCACCTTTAATAAGCGGGAAGAGGCGCTTAAGCAGAGTTTAAAGACCTTGATCAGTGGACATAGCTCACTCGGATATAACTCAGCCAGAGACGCCATGTTCATGAATATCGATAACAAAAGGAACAATGGTCAGGGGGCCACACAAAACACGCTCGAATGCCCTTATACTGGCAGGCAAGCCATTGCTTACAGTAACCGGCAGGATGCTCAAAACAACTATAGTTTTAATACGGAACACACTTATCCTCAGGGGCTGTTCAGTCGCAATGAACCGATGAAATCAGATATGTTTCATCTGTACCCTACAGATCAAAACTCAAACAGTCAACGCGGAAACCTGGCTTTTGGGGTGGTAAGCAGTGCCAGTTGGTCAGAAGGTGGAAGCAAAAAAGGCAATGGTGTTTTCGAGCCAAGGGATGCGCACAAAGGAGCAGCAGCAAGGTCTATGATGTATTTTGTTACCAGATATCTGGACTATAGCAACTTTTTTAGAGGTCAGGAAACGATCCTGCGACAATGGAATAGCAACTTTCCTCCATCACAGGCTGAGCAGCGCAGAAATGACGATATTGAAAGTTATCAGGGAAATAGAAATCCCTTTATCGATTATCCTCAGTTTGCCGATAGGATCGCAAGCTTCACCACTAATTCGGTGAACCCAGACCTGGTTTCCTATGATTTTTATCCTGAGCGAATTCAGGTAGACACTATTGACGATCGAGATAGCCTACTCGTTTATCTGTACAATTCAGGGGACACGCTTATAGAGTTGAGTAATATTCTTTTCACTTCTGTTAATGGAGAGTGGGAGCTTAGTTCAAACAAAACACAGGTTTCTCCTAAAGAATATGCGGAGCTCATCATCAGACCATTGAGCAATGGTTATTCGGAGGATTCAATTCTCGTGAATACGAGTCCGGTGGAAAACCCGCAGACCTACATCAGCTTGAGGGCTTTCGTGAAGTCAGATCCGAATGCTATTCAGAAGGATCTGATGAATATCGCAAAGATCTTCTATGATGGAGATAAACTGGTTTATCCGGATCCACTGGAACCCCGCAGGATCTTAGATCTGAAAGGAAAAGAGATCAACACCTCTTTTTCAAATATCAGAAACCTTGCTTCAGGGCTGTATGTGGCAGAATTTAATGCGAATAAGCAGATCCTGAGATATCGCTTTGTAAAACCTTAATTGCGTCGCTCAAAGTAGAGCAGCTCTCTGTGCATGCTAAAAAGCTCCATGTACTCTGAATAGAGGATCATGCGCTCATCATCTAGTCCGACCAAGAAGAAGGTCTCGTCATCGATGATCATCACCTTGCGGTTGTTGTTGCTGATGGTTCCATCGTACAGTGCCCAGGATAAGGTATCAGACCAAAAGAAGTATGGGTCTACATTTTGGTTTGCGTCTATACTGAGTTCCGTATCCTGAAAATGTAAAACTTCATCGTGAGCACTGATGGCATAAGGCTCATAGTCGTACACATTATTGAGCTCCTCAAAAATGAACTCGCCAATCTCTTCAACCTTATATAAGCGCCACTTTCCCAGAATATCATCTGAGCCCGGATTCACAACGACAACACTTTCTTCAAGGCTTTCGCTGCCATCTTCGTTGAAGAGCTTTAAGCGGAGCGTGAAGGTACCTGGCCGATCAAATCTCACTGAATAATAGGGTAGATCCTGATCCTCAAAAAAGACACCAGGACAGGTCAGTTCAAGTTCTTCATAGTTCTTCGAGCAATTCCTGATCAGCAATTCTTCTCCAAGTCCGATGCGTTCTTCAAACTCAAGACAAGGTTCAGCAGGATCATTGCATGCAGCAAGGCAAACACTCAGCGCTATGATCAACCCCCATCTCATAATTTCGACATATAAATTAAGAATGGATCTCCACCATAACCGGCATCCAATACCATGCTATCCTCACTGAAGTAGGCAATATTTGTAAGTAAGCTGCCAACGGAAAGTTCCCCATCTTCTTCAAAATAGGAGTAATTCTCTGCTCCAAAGCACAACAGACAAAAGCTGAAATCCGGATCAGGGACAATACTGGTATCACCGATATTCCAGCTCGCTTCAACTTCGTAGGTGTCTTCCAGAATACTCTCAAATGGGTTTGCCGCAGCTATACCCGGATAGCTTGTAAATGCCCTATCCTCGTATCTCCAGAGCTTCCATTCGCCTTGAATGCTCTCTTTTGTGGGAGCTGTGACCTCAACAGTTAAGGTCATTCTTCTGGATTTTTCATTTTTGATAAAATCGACTTCAATGAAATAGCGTCCCGCTTTTTGGTAGGTATGACTGGCCTCAGCATTCACTGTTTGCCAATTCGTTCTTCCATCAGTCTTGTTCCACTCCACGCGGGTTTGATCTGATTCGGAACAGTCGATCAATCTCATTTCAGAGCCAATAAAGGCATTTTCTACTTCAAGCGAGGCGCAGGGAATAGGTGGCTCATTGCAAGCTGCCAGGAAAAAGCTGAAAAGAATGAGGTATCTCAAAGTCATATATTGGCTTCTGCGAAAATAAAGGACAATCTTTGCAATGAAACAAAATATTGGCATGGAATTATTCGGTAACCTCAGAAAGATGCGAACGGAGCTAAAAGAGCCCGTTGAATATCAATTAAGGGTCTTTGATAAGCTAAAAGAGAAGGATGCGATCAATTTGACTGAGTTGGTAGGGACCAATATTCAGATAAAGTTCACTGGCAATATTCACTGTGTCGTTACGGGCGAGAAGATCAAGAAAGTATATGGTGAGGGGATGTCCTACAAGGCATTCATGGAATCGCCGCAAGCCTCAGAAAGTATTATTCGTCCCGAATTGAGTCAGGCCCATCTGGGTATAGGCTTACGTGACCTCGATTGGGAGATCGAACATCATGTGAAGCCGCATGTCGTTTACCTTGCCCGAACCGCGGGAACCAAGGTTGGTGTGACCCGTCAAGTTCAGAAATATCACCGATGGATGGATCAGGGAGCGGTTGAAGCTTTGGTCTTTGCAGAAACGCCTTATCGTCAGGCTGCGGGAATCATTGAGGTGGCACTGAAGAAGAAGATCTCCGATAAGACCAGCTGGCAGAAGATGCTTACCAATACCATTAGCGATAACAAAGATCTTCGAGACCTGGCCTCAGAACTTAAAAAGCATGTTCCTGCAGATCATCGGGAGTTTCTTGTAAAAGAAGGTGAACTGGTGAAGATCAAGTTTCCGGTGCTGGAATACCCAAAGAAGGTCAGCTCATTGAAACTCGACAAAAGTCCTGAGATAGAAGGAAAGCTCATGGGCATCAAAGGCCAATATCTGATCTTCGAAGGTGGAAAGGTCTTTAACGTTCGCAGCCATAGTGGTTACGAGGTGGAGATTAGGGCTTAGTCTTCCTTGGGTCGATACAGAATGATCACCTGAACGAAGATCGCCATGATGATCATAAAAATGATCTCGATCTGAGTGAAAAACTCGATGGATTCCATCGTCTTATTGCTTTGTATCATTTTCCTTCGACCCTCTGAAAGCTGAACCTTTGAAAGATCATAAAGACTGAGAACAATAGCTTCGATCCTTTCAAAGATTTGTGCATTGTTTTCAAAGCCAGACTCAGAAATACTTGCCTCAAGTTCCTCGAGTTTGTCAAGGTCTCTTTTTAATCCAGTAAAAACTTCTCGTTCATTTGGAGCTAGTTGTGTTTGTTCGTAGCGTCTTATGAATTCGTCGATCTTTTGATTGTTTTCTTCATTCTTTGAACTGTAGAAAGCTGAGTCGGAAGTGGCTAAAGCAATCTCTTTTTCCTGAATCAACAATGTGATCTCAAAAATGATATCACTGGCTACAACCCGGTCTTCGTAAATTGAGGTCACCGATTCTTTGAGCTGTCCAAAGTTATTTCGGTCTATGAGGTTGGTTGTAAGAACAATAGTGATGATGAGAAGAATTCCCGCGATCCATTTAATCTTGCTGAATAGTGTCATTTTTGAGTTCTTCTTTAGTTGATTAGATGGATCAAAAGATACGAAATATTGAAGCGCTCTATCTTTTGGGACAATTTGGACAAAACTAAAAATAGAAATAAGCGGCTGCACTCTTGAAGCAAAGCTGTCCAAGGAACTTTGGCTCCGGCCCGATTGAAGACTATTACACCGATGATGGCTTGGTACCCAGTCGCCAGGCTCCTTTATAAGTAAGGAACATTGACGCCGCCAGCAGCAGGTGACTGAAATCGTGATAATTGAACCAGCGACTGATGCTAAACTTGAAGATATAGATGAATAGGGGGCTGAAGGCCAGCGTAATACCTGAAATGAGGATCCAGCTCCCTTTGCTGTTCATCCGAATGGCGTGAAAGATCAATATACTCATGCTGATCAGCACCATCCCCATGACGGTATTTGCTGCACTGAATCTGAAATCACGGGTCTCGGGGTTGATCAACAAGGCAATCAAAGCAACATTGTGCAGCACGATGAGTATTCTGAAGAAGTACTTAAAATTCCGCTTGATCATATTGGAAACCAGATTAAGCACCCCAAACTCAAGAAACATTACACCAATTGCCGTAATTCCCCAGCCCACAGCTTTCCAGTCTCGTGAGATATAGGCCTGTAGACCATGGCCGAGGATGCTTGCACAAGTGATTCCAATTCCGAAGAAAAGAAAGTAGAATAGAAAAAAGCGAAAGGCCTCTGTTTTTAGACCTTCATGCTTGTAAAACCGCATAAATGCATACCAGCAGACCGTGGCGAAGATCAGATCTGTGATCGTGGTGACTGGCTCACTAAACTCAAATGTCCCAATAAATATACTTGGGTTCGCAATAGCTTCCTTTCCCATTTTCAGCGTGCAAAAATGGCTATTTTCAGTTTAGCTTTTTAGCTCTTCGCTAATTCTCTCATCAAAATTCTCTTTGATACAGGTATCACCGTCTCTTTCAGTGGTAAACTCAGAGAGCTAACGATCAAGAATGTGGCGGGATTCGGGAGGTCTGTAAATAGCTTGACCAGTTCCAGTTTGATGCGCCTTACATTGCGAATGAAGTTCAGTTTTTCTTTTCTAATGAGACGGGTACTGAGTGCTTTGAAGTCCTCGTTGTGATGATGGATATCACTCAGACTGTAGCGATAGATCTCGATTTCTTTTTTACCATCTTCATGTAAAAAGAAATAACCTTCCTTTCGATAGAGGGGGAGGAGTCCAACGGGCTCCAAACTCAAATTGCGCTCAACAAACTCATACATTTCTTTACCCTCCTTGAGTGTAGGTTCTATGGTGGCGGTGGCATAGTTTAGAATGGATTCAAGCGCTTTCATAACCTCATCGTCCTCAAGCACCTGTTCATAGCTCAACTTTAATTTCTCGAGGTCGATCTTTGATAGTTGCTTTGGAAAATCCTGTTGCATGATCTCCTTATCTTTCTTCAATCGCAGAAGGTTATTGTAATGAAAAACCAGATCTCCCAAATAGGGGTAGAGCATGGCTTTACTAAAGCTGTATTGAACCTCCTTTAGGTAGGCCAAAAGCAGGTATTTCTTATACTCAAAATCCAAAATACCCTGAGTGATCCAATCTGCATCCAAATGTCTCATAGCATAGCTTTCTTCTAAAATACGGAAGAAAGTGCTTGAATATTATGGCAGTGCCCCTTGGGATATTAAGGGGTTCCTGTTAATGTTTGACGAGTAAATTCGAATACGGTAGAATGTGAATAACCACCAACAGAGCTACACAAGGCTGAAGCCCAGTTTCAGTGAATGATAATCAAACGCCCAGAGACTTCCTTCGATCTGATGAGATAATTACCATCAGGAAGTCCTTCTGTGTCGATTGTCTTACTGTGTTCATCCCAGTGGTAAGACTTGATTAAGGATCCATTCAAATCGAACAGGTGAATCCTATCACCACAGTTTTGACAATTGATGTAAGCCTTATCTCTGGCTGGGTTTGGGTAGATCAAGATTTTGTTCTGAGTTGTCTCATTTAAATTTAAGCTCGTTTCTGAATAATAAAAGATACGCCCATATGAGGGTTTTAAAGTATCGGACGGGCCGAATGCTCTTGAGCTGTTTTCAGTAACAATTAGACCATTGTTAGAATAGGAATATTCGTTTAGAGTTCTTAAATATTTTGAAGGGAAGTATCGATAATCCTTTGATGCCATCCTTATCCCATTTTGATCAAACAGAAATGAGTCTGTTCGAAGTTGGCGCAGGGAATCTCCCGCGAAATCAAATGTCCATTTGTCTTGTGCCTTTATTGAATCATTTGGATAATAGCTATAAAATGTCTTGAAGTTAGCTTTATAGTTCCCTGAGATAGTATCTAGAAAGACTGAAATCGAGGAATCAAGGCGATTTTGACTGTAATATTTAATGACTCTTTTATCCCAGGCACCTGAAGAATACCCGTAGCGAGTTTTCACATTTCCAGACTGATCAAAAGCGAATGAATCAATAGGTTGATTCCTCCCAGATTTAAGTATGAGTCTATTTTGTGAGTCATATCGATAGTTCCAGACCCAACTCGTATCAAATTGTTGATTAAAAAATGACTTTGACAATCGAATTTCTTTAACCTTTAACCCATTCGAGTTGTACTCAAATAAATCGTAAAAAGCTGGTTCCCAAACACTAGAGCTTCCTTTACTTTCACCCCTGAGTTCTTTCAGCAATCCATCGTCATAAACATAGATGTATTTGTAATTTGGGCTTGCCCATATAGAATCCTGATATGATCTTCTTAAGACAGAATCTAATTGTTGCCCAAAGGAAAACGAGGATAGGGTGATAAGAGTGGAGATTGAGATGATCTTAAAAAACATGACTAAAATTTAATGAATAAGGATCAAACGGCCAGAGACTTCATCTGATCGGATGAGGTAATTACCAGAAGGAAGGTTTTCTGTGCTGATTGTCCTACTATTTTCATCCCATTGGTAAGACTTGATCAGCGAACCATTAAGGTCAAAGAGTTGAATCTGATCCCCACAGTTCTGGCAATCGATAAAGGCTTTATCCTTAGCTGGGTTTGGGTAGATCAAGAGTGATTCATTGGAGTATTGTTCACTTCTAGAATTATTTCCTGAATAATAGTATTTGATCAGTTCTTGATAATCTATTGGTTGGTTGCTTTGCGGTTTTGAGCTTCTGATCAAAGTATCTATTTTTCTGAAACTGTAATATGACATCGAGTCAATTGAAGATTCCTGATATCTACCACTGCGGAAAAAACTTAAGATCTCGATGGTCTTCAAGTTGTTTTGGTCGTATATGTTTTCGATTCTATTTTCAGGAACCCATTGAGTACCGCCCAAGTATCTTATGGTTTCTTCACTTATGATTGAATCTACATTGTTGTACTGATAGACGACAGCCTCCGTTAAATCGTAGGTAGAATTACTGGTGTCTAAACGATATATAAACATTGAATCTAAAAGATTAGCCGAATAGGTGTAAGCGCGTTTCGTTTGCTCAAGTAATTGACCAGTAGATTGTCTGCTAGTTCGATACTTTTCGAGTATTTCACCACTAGTGCTGTAAATATTTGAGTCCTCAGTAAGCGTCACCCAAAGGCCATTACCCTTAATACTATAGCTGTATGCTGTAACCTTTCTTTGCTGATCGCGCACATATTCCTCTGTGCTTGCTGAGTCCCACTGACTTAAATTGGTATTCCAGTTTTCACTTAAGCGGTAAGTTAGGTCACCTTGACTGTCATATGAACGCTGATCCCTTGAGTAGTTGGTCCAGCCATTTGTATTGTCTAGCCGATTTCTAGTTATAGTGCTTAAGTTTCCTGATGTGTTGTAATTATAATATGCTCTGTAATATTTTACCCAATTCCCATTCCTATAATCATAGGTCAGGCTTGAGTCCAATTGCTGGCTAAAAGAATAAAAGGATAGGATGGAGAGAGCTAAGAGTAAGATATTTCTTAAAAACATGAGAAGAGAATTAGATTTATTCTCCTAAAAGTACAAAAATCTAATCTAAACCTGAAAGAAAGTCCTTAAACAGATCGAGCACCTGATCAAATTCAGAGAGGGTCAAACTCTCAGCAGTATCATAAATGTTGTGGTATTCCGCTTTGCCTCCGAGCGTGTATGAAAAGAAAGAAGGAATGCCTTTTTCGTGAAAGGCACAGTGGTCGCTATTGCAGCGTTCACCTCGAATCTTAACCTGCTTTAGGTAGGCTTTATCTTGATTTACCTGCACAAGCTGATCAAATTGCTTTTTGTAGATGCTTCCATTGACCACCTGTATGCCATCGTCTCCCGTACCCATAATATCCAAATTCAACACGAACTTGATTTTTGAAAGCTCAAGGCCTGGATTTTCAACGAAGTATTTTGAACCAACCAAACCTGCTTCTTCTCCGGCAAAACAAATGAAGACCATGTCATTTTCAGGTTGATTCTGACTGAAATGTTTGGCTATCGAAAGCAGCATAGCCGTTCCCGACGCATTGTCACTTGCTCCCGGGAAGTAGGCTTCCGGACCCATTCTCCCCAGGTGATCGTAATGTGCGCAAACCACAACAGTGCTATCTGAGCTTTTACCTTTGATGCGTCCAATGACATTTCTGGATCGATAATCTTCGATGAACTCGGGCTCTCCTGTAATTTTGATACGGTCAAATTTCTTTGGAATCCTTTCTGAGAACACGCTGGCTCCAGTGCGGTGAACAGAACGATCGCTTACACTCCAAAGCCCTTTGTGATCAGGTGGATAGAGTTCGATCAGTCCCGCTAAATGGTGCTCTTCATTGTACATCACAAAGGCTGAAAACTCACGGATAAGCTTGATCTGTTCTTTGCTCACATCCTCTTCACGTCGGTCGAGTACCACAAAGTCATTGTGTCGTTCCAAGAGCTTTGGGATCAGTTTTTCCTTGTTTTCCAGATGCTTTGGTTTTATCACGAAAACATCATGCGCAAGGCCAGACTCACCTGAAGCTGGGTGAATGAGAAATTCAGAACCGGGCTCCATCTTCACATCATCAAAACTCAGCGACATGCTGTTTGGGAAGCTATTCACGGAATGCGGAAATTCCTGGAACCAGGAATCGCCAATTTTGTGAAGTCCAAGCTTCTGGTATTCTGAAGCCAGGTATTCAGAAGCAAGTGAATCACCCTTGTTTACGTAGCCGCGTCCGTGCATCTCTGGAGCACATAGCTTCG
Source organism: Salibacteraceae bacterium (assembly GCA_965659675.1). Lineage (GTDB taxonomy): Bacteria > Bacteroidota > Bacteroidia > Flavobacteriales_G > Salibacteraceae > CBFHWY01. The sequence goes on from CBFHWY010000072.1 coordinate 11,332, forward strand.
TAAGGATCTCTCTAGCATAATCCTGCTGTGCCACAGCGGTGTGGCTGAGGACCAGAAATGTGATGATGAATTTAAAGCTCTGCATAACCGCCTGCTTTGGTCAGGAAATCAAGCATTGGTTTGGATGCAAGATAATTCTTTTCGCAGATCTTTAAAAGATCATCCCGAAGGATGGTCTCCGCTTTAAACTCCTCGAAGTAGTAGAATTGTTTGTTGAAAATGAGGCCTTCCTGTTCAGCAGGTCCCTTCAGATCAGCTGGCAGACGCTTATTCTTTTCGCCCCGAATTTCTCCGTAATGCGACTTGAACTTTTTATCCTTGTACAGGGACCTAAACTCCTCAGGATCCTGTGCGATCTCATAACGAATATCCATTAGGTTCTGCTTTTCGGGCATATAGCAGCCCCCGTAGAAACGAAAATGTTTGTGGCTGAGCTCAACGTAGGTTCCGGGAATACTACCGCCTTTGCGACCATGTCTTCCTACAATAGCAGACACATTGGTTTTGTAAGGAGTTTTGTCTTTGCTGAAACGAACATCCCGATAGATCCTGAAAATGCATTCTTTTGGAGTTACAACGATGTTTGAATCGTGCTTTTGGATCATTTTGATGAGATCTTGCACAAAGAGCTCGAAGGGCTTTTTGACTTCTTTCTCAAAACGCTTTTTATTGGCGTGATACCATTCGCGTTCGTTATTTTGATCGAGATCCTTAAAAAAGCGAATGAACTCATCCGAAAAGTAGGCCATAACACATGATTTGGCACTAAAGTAAATCAAAAGTAGCGCTGCGACTGCTTCTTTTTCATGAACAGCCGAAGTCGCTTCATTCCATGGAAGAACTTGTATTCGTCTGAAATAAAGCCTCTGCAAGCTCTGCTGTAGTATATAGGAATACTCAAACTGGCATAGGCATCGATGCTATACAGATCGTACTTGAAGAGTAGGGGAAGGAAGTTGCTTGTTCCAAAGGATAGCCCCCAAAGTCTGAGATTAAAACCCAATCCTGGTTTTTCAATTCTATTCACCGTAAATGGGATTTCAGCCTCGAACCACTGTGTTTGATATCGAAATGCGAGATTCAAAAAGGACATTCTTTCGGCTCCGTGTAAGCCCGGACTCCGCAGTCCCATTAACATATTTGCCCTCGCGAAAAATCCAGTCTCAAAATTATAATCGGCCTGGGCTGTTAAAGCCATTGGGAGAAAGGCGCTATAGGATGAACTTGTGTCAAATTGCGCCCCCGCCGCTTTGAGTTTTTCGGTGGTTATGAAATCAAAACTACTTAACCCATCCACTGGTTGATCGTTATAGGCATTCCAGATGAAAGATTGGTTCTCTATTTGGTTCCTTCGCACATCATTGCTGAATCTGATCATTCCAAGGTCATTCAGGGAGGCAGACAGGCGGTATTTGTAGGCTTTTTTCTTGCAGAAGCTTTTGCTTGAGTGCGGTACAAATCCACCCAGATCGTCGTCGAGCATCTTTGAGAATGATAAGCCAATATCAATACCGGCACCATATCCTTTTCCCCATCCAGGAACTGCGATGGCATATTCACCATTAAAGTTGAGTACATCCATATTCAGGCTATCTACATTGATCTCCATATCCTGAAACAGCACTCCACCATAACCAAAACCATTGAGTATCTTGAGATTGGTACCAATGCTTAGCACTTTATTTCCATATTGATAGGCGATCATTCCGGCGTGAAGATCCACCTCTCCCCAGGTCATGCCTTTCACATAAGCATTTTGAAGTGCGTAGTTTATGTTGTGCTGCGGGGGATGGTCCAGACCTTCAAATCCGAATTTGG
>CBFHWY010000073.1:0-13122 GCA_965659675.1 Salibacteraceae bacterium
CACTCGGAATCAATGGGAACAGCGAGGACGATAGAACGAGCTAATCTCGGGGGAAAGATGAATTCAGGAACGTCAGGAATTTATTCCTGTAAGTGGAGAGTTGGACGCAAGACGCAAGCTGCAAGTTAACCCGCCGTAGGAGGGCTGCAAGTCACAAGATTACCCATTGAAGCACAGACTCCCCGAACCTTAGGACTTTCATCCCTCCAAAACCTCTTCAGAGCTATTGCTCTTATTGAATAATTTTTCATCTTTAGGCCTTATTAATCAAAATTGAAATCGATGAAAGCAAGACTTACAGCACTACTATTGGCAACAACTTTTCTACTTACTGGATGCTTCGGTGAGTTTGCCTTAACAAGAAAAGTATATCAGTTTCATGATGACCTGGCTGGTGATGACTTTATGGGTCGGTTTATTAAGAATATTCTTTACTGGATACCCGGTGGGATCGTTTACGGTATTGTTGGGTTTATCGATTCGGTCATCCTAAACACTATTGAGTTTTGGACAGGCTCCAATCCGCTTGCCATGGCCGAAGGTGAATACGAATATCAAATGGCCTACAATAAAGGCAAGATGTTTAAGATGATGGCTACAAAAAACAAGTTTGTTATCGAAGAATTGGGAAATGAAGAGAACAAATTGGCCTTTGATTATAATGAAGAAACAAAGGTTTGGAGTATGACACGCAAAGGCGAAAGCATTGATATGATGAGCTACGCAAACGGCAAAGTGGAGTATCTATACGATGATGCTCTGGCATTAGCGAGCAAATAAAGTAGAACAAGAGTTTTGAAAATAAGGCTGGCCAAATGGTCGGCCTTTTTTGATTTTATCGATGAATGTTGAGGCAACTATTTAAGCCCCCGACCTCTGACCTCTGACCCCTGGCCTCTGGCCTCTGGCCTCTAACCCCTAAATCCTAACCCCTAGCCCCTACTCTCTCTCACTAACAATCTCCCAGGTATGATCAGCAAGTAAGCTGACGGTCTCTACAAACTCATGCGGACAAGTCTTCCCCCAGTCCTGAGGAGACAGCAGGGACAACAACCAGCCTCCATTCTTCTTCTCGTAAAGGTGATAGGTGTGACCAACCAAAGGCTCAAAACCCATGTCAGCCTGATAGATCTGTTCTGAGATCTCTTTTCGTCGTTGAATATCTCTTGCCTGCTCGGCCAAGAGTTGGATCTGATCGTGGATCTGTCCAAGTTGCTTATCGGTTTGCTGCTCCATTGCACTGAGCGCACGGCCTTTGATCTTCCCTTTGTCCTCGGGCTTCACAACGGCTCCGCCTACAGTATGAGCATAAGGCAGGTTGTGAGGGTTCTCTGTCACCTTATCAGGATCGATCGGATTCTCTTTTCTTTCTTTTTCCTCAGCCATATCTCAACAATTCATCAAAAAGTGGGTGATCTGTTTTGGGTTCTTTACCCGGTAAAAAAGTTCCTCCCAGCACTTCTCCCCTGAGGTCTTCTTCCCGGTGACCAAAATGATCACTCAGATCTCCAACCTCTGTAACAAGCAACTTGCTTCTCAGTTCATTTCTGTGTAGTTCTTCTTTGTACAAAAAACCGATATCACACACCACATCCTCATAAACTACATTCCGGATCAGAAAATCAAAGAGCTTCTTGTCATTCTCAGGGATGCTCTGATATCCCAATATATCGGCATTTCTATAGCTGTCGTTAGCAATGCTTTGCAAAGCGGACTCCAGAAAAAGCTCATTCATAGCGACGGGCTTTTCCCGCATGGGGTCATTCGGGTAAGCACCACATTCTATCAATAGACACCTCACACCGAGCGATTGAATGACATCGCCTGATGCTCTGGGGTAAAATTCATCTGTAAATCGGGCAATATGCCCTGGAATATGCTTTTCGATTGACGGCAAACAATCGGCCACTAATTTCATCACATCCTTTCTTGTTTTTGTCAGTTTTCGGGACTCATCCACTGAGGGAGACAAGAGTGCAATGCTTGAGGGTTTGGGCGTACCGCTAACGTTAAAGATATTTCGCTGATCGTGCAAATTGAAAGCCCAGTCAGCTTTCCAATCCCAGATCTCCTTGAACAATGCTTTGATCTCTGGGGTGCTTCTGCTTCTGGCATCCCGGTTCAGATCCACTCCAATAGCATTTAATCGACTGAATTTGAGCGTTCCATCAGGATTAAGAATGGGTATCATTCTTAGTTCGATCTTATCCTTTAGGGTATCCAGTTCGCCAGCTTTAAGCTTTTTCATAAGACCCCATAAGGCAAAGCTTCCACTCGGTTCGTTGCCATGCATTTGAGACCAAACCAGAACCTTCTTTTTACCATTTCCCCAGCGATAAGAATAGATATCACGACCGAGCAGCGACTTCGTCAATTGTTCCCTTTCAAAGCCAAATTTCTCGGCCTGCTTATGAAAAGCTTTGGGGTCGATCAGTTTTCCTTTCGCAAATGGATACATGAAGCAAAGATAGCTATGCTTTAACGGATCAAGGTCACGAATCCTGCTTTCTGCATTTCTTCACCGGCATAGTTCAGGATACGCACCGTGTAACTGAAGGTCTCCATATTTTGAGCCTCGCCTTTATGTCTGCCGTCCCAGCCCTCTTGAAGATCTGTCGTTTCGAAAACAAGCTCACCCCAGCGATTGAAGATCTTCCATTCCAGCAGTTCCTGAATACCCCAGCCTCTGATGTAGAGCAGATCGTTATTTCCATCTCCATTCGGAGTGAATGTTTCTGGAAGGTCTAAAGAAAACTTGCCTTCCACTCCTATTCTGATGCAGGTGTCTACCGTAAAGCAGCCGTCAAAGTCCGTTAAACTCACACATACCGTTGTATCCTTCAGGGGTTTTAGTATGGGGTTGGGACAATTAGGACAATCAAAGAGCTCTTCTGGCTTCCAAATGATCTCCCCAGGCTGATCTGAAACCATGATCAGCATAAGTTCTTCACCGATGATGATGCTGGTATCTTCACTTGCCTGGATCCCTGGTCGTTGAACTACCCTCAGGTCGGCGCTTGTGCTATCAGTGCAGTTATTCGAATCTGTTACAGTCAAACTCAAGGTTTCGCTTGAGTCTGGAAAGAACCAGGTGATGGCAGAATCTGGATGACTGAAAGCAGCATTTGATTTCCACAAATAAAGCACGCCACCGCTACCTAGTGCCTGCAAACTGTCGCCACGACATAAGAATTCGGGTATACGGATCTCCGGAACTGGTCTGGGCTTAGCAATGATCTGAGAGCGCGAGGTATCTCTGCAGCCCGTGGTCTCATCAAATACGGCCAATAAGATCTCATGGGTGTCTGGACGAAGGAAAACGAAGTTCGTTGCACTATCCGATCCAAGACCTTCATCACCAAAGAGCCATGTCCATTCTGTGGCCTGCTTGATGTCGTCTTCAAAACGACGTTCAAGAGGAACGCAGCCAATAGAATCTGGAATGATGCTTATTCGACTATTCACCTGATTGATCACAATGTTGCTATCGATGAACTGTGTGCAGGTTCCAATACTATCGCTGTACAACATGATGCTGTTGAAGCTTCCGGTAAAAGAGTATGCATGTTTAATGGTATCGCCAACCTGACCTCCAGCGGCAAATAAGCCATCACCAAAATCCCAGTCGATGGTACCTACGTTGCTTAAGCTATCGAGGATGAAGTTGATCGAATCTCCCACACAGGCGGAGTCTGGAAATACTCGATATGCTGCATAAGGACCTCCTACGTTGATGTAGCGATCATATCTAACAGAGTCTTTACAACCATTTTGGGTGGTGATCACAAGTTTTACATCGAACACACCAGGGAAGCCATAGATCTTTCGGATCGAATCTTTTTGGATCGTATTCACAGGCTCGGAGCCATCTCCAAAGATCCAGGAGCGATTGACCACATTGTTTGCTGTACTTGAGTCGCTGAAGTACACCTCTAGAGGGTAACAGGTGCTATCCCTGCGATCTACCGTGAAACCTTCATCCGATATATGCTCCATACTCACTGAAATGGTATCACTGGCCGTGCACCCAGCGGTATCTATCACCGTCAAACTCACTTGGTATGTTCCGGGGGCTGTGAAGAGTTTGGATGAGAACTGAAAGTTCGTATCTCTTGTTCCATCACCATAATCCCATATATGAGTAAAGAAAGCATTGGCAATAGTGTCTCTTCCACCAAAGACCTCCCCTTCACATAAACCTGAATCTGTGAGTAAAGGGCCAAGTTGTAGTTTACGAACTTCCACGGGGTGAAATGTCGAACGACCACATCCCAATGAATCTTCAACGTAGGAATTAAATCCACCTTGCTGTATTTGAAGTTGAGATGTGTTACCTATCAGGCTATCTATGAATATCAGGGAGTCTGTAAAAACTTTAGCGCTATCTAAATTGACACCATTTTGAATCCAATATCTCTTCGCTAATCCAAAACGGTAATTGGTATTATCTTCAAAACGCACCTCACCTGCTTCACAAATAGCAGGTGGGTTGATAGATATCTGTGGATCAAGTTCATATACTTCTATTGTTTGATAAGCAGTGTCAACACAGTTATTCTTATCAGGCACGATCAAGCGTATGGTATATGTTCCTGGGACCCTGTAGGTGCTTTCCTGACCAGTGACTGTTGACCTAAAGAATGCCTGAAATCCATTTCCCATATCCCATTGATAACGATTTCCAAAAACCCCCTTGGAACTATCACCTATCACCGCGATTGTCTTAACGGGACAGAAAATAGAATCACTAACATTAATTATTGCCTCAAGTGCTGTGATATCAATTGCATCAGAGAGGAAAACCTCACATCCAGTAGAATCATTATATGCAGTAAGGCTATATGAATAGGTGTTGGGAAGTGAATAACTATGGATAGGGTTGAGGTTGGTACTATCAACATTTCCATCACCAAAACTCCACTTCCACCGCTGAATACCTATTGAGTCTCCCAAAATGAACTTAACCTGCCTCGGATTATCGCAATTTACCAATGAACCAATAGATACTATTGGTCCTTTTACGTAATGAATATTTGGGATTTGAACAAGGCTTGTACACCCAAGGTGCCATGCACTGAATGTTAGATCAATCCATCCAGTGTCATTTAAGGCTTTATAAACTACTTGATTTGCATTTGACCCAAACCCATAACCGTCTGACCAAGCATATCCATAGTTAAACCCAATTGTGTCAATCGTGTTATTGAAAATTGTAGCAGTGTCGAATTGACACAAGCTATCAACGGTATACGACAATTGTGGAAACGCCTTTGCACCTGCCTTTATTAAAATGGAGTCAGCAGTTCTACAACCTTTTTGATTGGTGATTTCCAGATGAACCCAATAAGAACCATATTGCGTAAAGGTTATGGTTTTTGGACCTGGACCATGAGCCGTATCATTTGGGAAGGGCGATCGTCTGAAGTCCCAAACCCAATTTGTCACCGGCTCTTTAGAACTTGTTGAATCATCGAAAGTGACTGTAATTGGTGCGCAACCTTCAGAAGAGTCGACCGAAATATACACATCAGGTTCATGGATCTCCACCAACTGATTTAATCGAAGAGTGTCACTACAACCGGCACTGGTAGTAGCAATTAGCTGAAAATCGAACTTAGCTTGTTTTACTCTTGGGATTCCTGGATTTTGAAAAGGAAGTTTAAGGGTGAAAGAGGGATTCTGAATATTACTTGCGCCGTCCAAAATGCCATCATGACCATCATCTTTATCAAAATTCCCAAATAAAAAAGATGAGCCAAAACTATAGTCCCAACTAGTCACATTTGAAGAAGAGCTATCAGTGAGATTCACCACAGCGGGGGATTGACAGAAATAGGTCGAATCAATACCGAAATTTGCTTTGACCTCCTGAACGTAAACGGTCTTTTCGAGCGTATCAATGCATGTTGGCCCTGCGGATGCGATCAAACGAATCGTGTATGTCCCTGAACTGGTGTAAGTCACTGCTGGAACTCGCTGAGTGGATGTTTGTCCGTTGCCAAAGTCCCAGGAAAAACTATTGGCTCCAAAAGAGGTATTAAAAAGGGAGTCAATGCTGTTTTTACAAAGCGTGTCAGCCACATTAAAGCCCGCTGTGGTTTGACCTATAGTTACATAGTTGACCCTGGTGATGGTATCCTTACAGCCCGAAGTATCAGTGGCTATCAAACGAACTGTGTATGAACCAGAATTTGTGTAATTATTAGAAGGATTTCTTGCTGTGGATGAGTTACCGTCACCGAAACTCCAAGTATAAGTGAGCGATCCATTTCCACCCGTACTCGAGTTGTTGAAAGATACATTGAGTGGTGGCTGACAATCGCTCCTGCTGCCAGAGGCTGTGAAGTGGGCATTTGGAGACTCAACCACTATCAGGTTTGTTTTGGTACTTGATGCAAAGCAGCCATTGGTATCCGTAACCGTTAACGAAACTGTATATGTACCCCTGGCGTTATAAGAATGTGTGGGGTTCTGTTGTGAGCTTTTCGGACTTAGATCACCAAAATCCCATTCCCAGCTTGAGATCGGCGCATCTCCAAGGGTAGTTTGATCGCTAAAGGAAACGGACTTGGGTACGCATTGACTCAGGTTGGTGAAACTCAGATCAGGACCAGGGTTGTCGAAGAGCTTGATATAGTTCACTTTGGTAACACTTGCCGTGTCTGTTCCGTCTGAAACGGTTAATGTTACTGTGTAAAGACCACCAGTGGTATAAAGCCTGGACGGATTGGGGTCATTACTATTTGAGATCCCCCCATTTCCAAATTCCCATTTTCTGTAGGTCAAAGTCCCACCCCCAGTGCTCAAATCGGTAAAAGTGATGCGTTTTGGTGCGCAATGCTCAGTGGTGTCGGCCGTGAAATTGGCCACAATCTGGGCGTTGAGCGCTTCAAATACTAGGGTCAGGCTGAGTACAAGTATTATTCTAGCCATCATGAGGTACTGCAATATCCGAAAAAAAGCTAAATTCACATGGTGAAACTTCGCCTTTTTATTCTCAATTCATTCATTATCCTCGGTTTTTTTCAGTTTAAGGCCGATGCACAGGATATTCACTTTTCTCAATTCGACAAGCATATCATTGGCATGAATGCCGCGCAAACCGGCTATATGAGCGGTGATTTCAGGGTCAATTCTAACCACAGGATGCAGTGGTTGGCCATTGGTCCACCCTTCTTGAGCAATACCATCGCATTCGATCACATCAAATATTGGCATAAGGAACGTTTTGGTTGGGGATTCATTTTCTTAAATGATCGAAGCGGGAACACTCCCCTTTTAGTGAATCAGGTGCGATTGTCATTGGCCTACCACAAGGATCTTGGTCCACATAGCTTCTCCTTTGGGGCCCAACCAGGCTGGAGCTTCAAATCATACGATAGCAACTTCGGTACTTTTCCAGATCAATATGATCGTTCACAGGGAGGCTTTAATAATGCTCTTCCCAGTGGTGATGCCATTGCTCTTCTCAGCACCAATTATTTCGATCTGAACTACGGTATCATCTACCGCCATAAAGGTGATCGCACTGATCTTGAGCTTGGATATTCTAGTTTTCATGTCAACAAGCCTATTGAGTCATTTTTTGGAAATATGCGACTGGCCACAAGGCATTCTGTTCAGGCGACGCTTCGAATGAGAAAAGAAGAGGATTATAAACTCGATCTTGTTTTCATGCACAATCAACAAAACAAAGCTCAGGAAAGTGTTTTGGGCTTATATCATCGCTTCGTTACGAGCGGCGCAGCAGCAGATGAATTCTTTGTAGGCTCACTATACCGGCATGGGATCGTAAGAAATAGCGATGCCCTCATTCTTGTCATGGGTGTGAAGATCAAACACTTTACTCTAGCCTATAGCTACGACCTCACTGTTTCGGAGTATAGAAAATCAAATGATTTTCGGGGTGCCTCCGAAGTCGCTATCATCTACGAGCATCCAAGTAGTATCCTGAAAAGAAAGGCTATTCCCTGTGAACGTTATTAGGCTCATTTTCCTGATCTTATTGATCTCGTCCTATGCCCACGGCCAGGAAAACCTAAAGGAGCTACCCTTGTGGAAGGTCAAACGAATGGCAAAACACGCCGATAGACTAAATGATCCGTATCACGCCATTGATTTTTACGGCTTTTTCCTATCCAGAAAAGACAATTACAATGTTCGCTTCCGTCTGGCTGAATTATACATCGAAACCAGGGATTACAAGCAAGCGCTCAATGAGCTGAAACGGCTTCAGAATAAATACCCCAACAAACATGACCTCCTGTTCTTCCGCAAAGCTCAGGTTTTAAAAAGCATGGGCTTGTATGATAAAGCCGTACAGAGCTTTAGCCAGTTTAGGAATGACTATCGAGGCTCAGATAAGAACTACTATAGAAAAAGGGCAAAACTTGAGATCGAAGGATGTGAACTGATCCACGAGGAGATTAAGCAAGATGAACGTTTTTTGATCGAACACCTGGAGGGTACGGTAAACAATGCTCATTTGGAATTTTCACCCCAATATTTTTCGGGCAAACTGCTCTATGGCTCCTTAAAGACCAATGAGTTGGTCTTTGAAGACAGCACTGATATTCCAGACAGAAAACTGTATCTGGCCGAGAAAAAAATGAAATTTTGGAGAGATATCTCTGAACCAAACCTGAGTATCCCTGATGGTCTGCAGCTTGGAAGCTTTTGTGTGAACCAGGCGGGAGATAAAATATTTCTCAGTTTGTGCAAGTTGGACTGGCAACACAGACCACAATGTGAGATCTATGTTGCAACACGAAGTGATATGGACTGGACTGTTCCAAAAAGACTCCCTAAGAGCATAAACGATGGCAGAAGCTCTAACTTACACCCCAGTATAGGCTATGATCCTAGAAAAGAGCGAGAGATCCTCTATTTTGTCTCCGATCGCAAAGGTGGAAAAGGGAAATTGGATATTTGGTATTCCAGATGGAATCCGCGTAAGAATGACTATGATGATCCTAGAAATTGCGGATCTAAGGTGAACTCTACTGAAGATGAGCGCACGCCCTTTTATGATCTGGATAATTCCAGACTCTACTTCAGTTCTGACGGTCATCCAGGTTTAGGAGGTTATGATGTTTTTGTCTCTTTGGGAAACAGACGAAAATGGACTGAACCCGATAATCTTGGGAAACAATTCAACAGCTCTTTTGATGAGCTGGATTTTATCATCAAGGATAACAAGGGATTTTTCGTGAGTAATCGGACGGGTACCATTGCGTTGAAGAGTGATCATTGTTGTGACGACGTATTCTCTTTTGAGCGAAAAAGTTCCTTTGAGAATGAACTAAAGCTGAGGATCTATGAGCTTCCCAGGCGGACAGAGCTCAGCGAAACGGTCGATAGCTCAAAGTCCAAATTACTCACGAATATGGACTTTGAAGTGGATGTTCTCGATGAGCTTCTAGCAGATGAAACCACGGATTCTGAGTCAGAAGAAGAGGACGAAAGAAGAGGTATTTTTCTGAGGAAAAGGAAAACAGATGAAAGCGGTCTGGCAAAGCTATCTCTGGATGTGCGATATAATTATCGTTTTCTCGTGGATGACCCTCGCTACTTCTATGCTTACTCCGACCTCGGGTCTGGCTGGGACGAAAAAAGCAATGTCGTGAATATCTATGTGAACAGGATCGGCCTGGAGGAGATCGTCATACCGAACATCTACTATCCTTTTGATGAATACTATTTAACTGCAGATGCCAAGAGGGCAATTGATACCACCGTTTATGAAGTTCTGATCGAAAACCCAAATATCATCATCGAGATCGGTTCTCATACGGATTCGAAGGGCTCATTCAACTATAACATCAATCTGTCGAATAACAGGGCACGTTCTGTGGTGAATCACCTGCGAAAGAAGGGCATCGACAGAAAACGATTGACCTATCGTGGATATGGTGAATCCAAACCTCTGGTTTCAAACACTAAAGAAGACGGAAGCGATGATATTATTGGGAGAGCCAAGAACAGGCGAACCTCATTTAAGGTGATCGGAATTCTGAAAGATGGTGAGAAGATCATCTTCGACAAGAACTTTAGTGGCATTAAAGCCGATCGCTGATCAATTCAGGTTCTTAAAGATCTTCTTCTTTAATTCCTCTGGCACAAAAGGTTTTGAGACATAATCGTTCATCTTGTATTCCAGGATCCGGTCTCTCACATCAGTAAAGGCATCCGCTGTTAAAGCGATGATCGGCGTCTTGTCCTTTCCTCTATCTCCATTGAGTGCACGGATAGCCTGAGTGGCTTCATAACCGTTCATTTCTGGCATATGCAGGTCCATCAGAATGATATCGAAATCTTCTTTCTCCAGTTTCTCTAAAGCCACCTTGCCATTTTCAGCAACTTCGATTTCCACATCCCATTTGGACAGTATGTTGTGGGCAACTTTCTGGTTGATGATGTCATCTTCAACGATCAGCACTCTCTTGCCTTTTAGTCTGTTCTCGTCCACTTCTTTATCTTCATCGGCGGCAGTTTCTGGCTCTAAAGCAAGTTCAAAATTGAGTTCAACGATAAATTCTGAACCGAGTCCAGGTTGACTGATCAATCTGATCTTACCATCCTGAAGTTCAATCAGGCTCTTGGTGATGGCAAGTCCAAGACCTGTTCCCTCGTACTTTCTACTGATCTGGCTATCTGCCTGAGAGAAACTCTCAAAGATCTTAGCCTGCTTCTCCTCGGAAATACCGATCCCCGTATCAATCACTTTAAATATCATGGTACTGACAATTCCCTGTCTTTGCTTCTCCTCCACCTTGATCTCTACTCCACCTTTGTCGGTGAACTTTATCGCATTTCCGATCAGGTTGATCAGGATCTGGCTCAACCTACTGGGATCACCTTTCACTGTTTCAGGTACATTCGGGCCTATTCTGAAATTAAAGTCCAATCCATTTTCACTGGTCCTTGCTTCAAAGGTCTTATAAAGGTTCTTTATTAACTCGGCAGGCTTGAAAACCACCTCTTCAAACTCGATCTTACCCGATTCGATCTTTGAGAAGTCCAAAATATCATTGATCAGATTAAGCAGGTTGTTTGCTGAAAAATTGATGATCTCCACCTTGTCTTTTTGCTCATCCTCCAGGTTTTCTTTCATCAGAAGGTGAGTCATGCCAATGATCGCATTCATGGGCGTTCTGATCTCATGAGACATGGTTGAAAGAAAGTTCGCTTTGGCCTTGGTAGCATCTTCAGCCTGTCTTTTTGATTCCAGGATCAGTTTATTAGCCCTATTCTTAGTGACATAGAGATAAAACAACACGGCAGCTAACGCAATAGCAAAGCCCAAAACGATCATGAGGATATTTCTTTGGGCGTTCTTCTCGGCAATCTCTATTCGTTGTTGAAGTTGGGACTTCTCCAGTTCATCAATGGCTCGATTCTTTTTATCGGCTTCATTTCTAACTTCAATATCCGTGATCACATTGGCCAGATTCGCATTGAAAATCGAATCTTTCATCAGAGAGTACTTTCTGTAATTCCCAAGGGCGGTCTCATAGTCCTCAAGCTCCATGCTTGCATCAGACATCAATTTATAGGCTTCTTTAAGCTGGATAAGGAATCCATTCTTACTGGAGATGCGCAATGATTGTGCAGCCAGGTTCTCTACCTGACGATAATCTTTCTCTTTCAGGTAGAGTCTGGCCAGATGCAGGTAGGTTTGAGACTCTCTGTATTTATCGTTAAGGGATTTGAAGATCCACAAGCTTTTGATGTAATTCTCAAGTGCACTTTGAAAATCCTCATTCTTTACATGGAGCTCACCGATCTTCCAAAAGGTGGCACCAAGAATATCCTTGTTATCCGTACCATCTAGCAGATCTTTTGACTCTCGATAAAAACGAAAAGCCTCCTCTATATCACCATTGAGGTCGTGTGCTTCACCCATGAGTCCAAAGGAAATGGCCACCTGCCTCAGATCACCTTTCTTTTCTGCCTTGCTCAGTGAATGCCTGAAGCTTGCCAGGGCTTCCTCATAATCATTGAGTAGTAAGTAAACCCTTCCGATTCCCTGTAGGGCTCTGGCTTCCCCAGACAAACTATTCTCCAGCCTGAAATAATCTCGTGCGCGATTGAAGTTTTCCATCGCGAGCGGGAGAATCATTTGTTCCATGTAGAGTTCACCCACGCTGAGGTGAGTTTCAGCCTGAATCGCATTGTAGGCATTATCCTGGCAGACCTTCAAGCCTTTGGCGTACATAGTAAGAGCGCGATCGTAGATACCCAGGATCATGTAATTATCTCCGATGACCCTATATGTCTTCGCTACGATCTCACTTTGAGCCATGTCTTTGGCGATGGTGCTGGCTTCGTAGGCAAAACGAACTGCCTCTTTTGGGGCGAGGTAGATCTTGGATTCGATGATCGAGTCCAGAAAAATGAGTCTTTCTACAGAATTGTTTGGTTCAGCTGATAAAGTGTCATTCTTTTGCTGGGCATTTAGTCCAATGGCAAACAGGACAGCAAATAGGCTAAATGACAGGGCTCTCATGATTCAAATTTAAGAAAAGCGACCTCTTGATTAGCTTTAAACGGATAATTCAGATAAGTGTTCCATTGGTGATCGGTGGACTTGCCACGAATTTGGTGAACCTGACCGACACCCTCTTCATGGCAAAACTCGGGGCGGTAGAATTGGGCAGTACGGGAAATGGCTCCATCTTCTATTTCATCGTTGCTTATGTTGGAATGGGGCTCACTTCAGGTATGCAGATCCTCATTGCTCGAAGGAATGGGGAAGACCGAAGGTCTGAGATCAACTTTTTACTTCAAGCCGGATTGGTATCCATTCTCGCTTATTCCTTCATTGGAGTTGGGGCCATATGGCTTGGAATGAAAGAGTTGATTCCCTTCATCTTTAAATCGGAACTGATCGCGGCAGGTAGTTATGAGTATTTGAGCATTAGAGCCTTTGGTTTATTCTTTACCCTCCTCACCTTCGCTATGAGCGCCTTTTTTGTGGGAATAACGCGAACCAAGGTCATCTCGTGGGTTGTACCCCTGGCTGCTGGCCTGAACATTCTCCTGGATTATCTGCTGATCTTCGGAGTTGGCCCCTTTCCAGAGATGGGCATTCAGGGAGCCGCCCTGGCTTCAGTGATCAGT
>CBFHWY010000074.1:0-9631 GCA_965659675.1 Salibacteraceae bacterium
ATGCTAGCATAAAGTTGAAGCCCAAAGCAGATACTACGCTTGTTTTTAGACAACAAAGTCTAAGCATGGCTTCACTTTCCCTCTCACTTTTTTATCATTTTGAAATTCCTTTGAGTCCAGGGTCCAATAGAACCATTCGATTTGATGAGCCTGAGATCTCTTTTGAAGGAGACTTCCAAAAAATCGATTCTTTTTCAAAACAAAGACAAGATAGCCTCAAATATTTTTATGCCTACTATCGAAGTTTAAGGACAAGTAAGAAGCTATCCTTCAAGGAGTATTTGATCACAGTTGATTCCCTGTATCAAAAAGAACTTAGTTATTTAAACTCTTACAGGAATCAAATACCGTCGTGGTATTATGATCTACAAAAGACCTCCTCATATTGCTTTGCTACGGCCATTAAGATTGACTATGCGGCCGTCAGGCGTTTTGTGCATCAGGATGAGTATTATCCAAATAGGTCTGATTTCAATTTCGTAGATAGCGTTGAGCTAAACCTTCCCTATTCCATAAATACCACATATTATCAATGGCTAGTGACTAATCTCTTCAGTTATCGTGAACAGAGAACGCTTGGCCTGGACACATCGAATAATGAAAGTGGGAAAGAGAAATATCAAGATCAGATAGAAGAGATCCTCGCGAAACGTCCGCAACTAACAGGCCCTGAGGCTGAAGATATCCTTGAGTCGGGTCGCACACTGAGAAAATTAGAATTAATTGAAAAAGACCTGGGTGCAAAAGAGTTTGAATATTTTGCGGCTGAATATCTTCTACGCAGGATAAAGTCAACCAAATACCCTGTAGCGATGCGCATGTATCGCATGTTCAAGGCATCACATCCGTATAACAAGTTCCTTCCCCTTTTGGAGCAAGCTGTTGAAGCCAAATATCTACTAAGAAAAGCTAGTAAGGCACCATACATGATCGCTTACGACTCAGGCTCTGAGAAGAAGACATGGAAGAACTTTGAAGGAAAGGTCGTGCTCCTCAATTTCTGGTCAATGTCATGCCTCCCTTGCATACGCGAGATCCCGAAAGAAAATGCCCTTGTCAAACGATTTGAAGGCAAGAACTTTGAGATCGTGAAGATCAACATCGATGGAGACCCAGAGCGTTGGCAGTCTTTCTCTACTGATCGTCGTATCGATGCCATAAATCTTGTCGCTAAAGATCGTTGGCCCTGGTTGTATCGAGAGAATTACCAGATCTATGGATATCCAAAATATGTGCTAGTAGGAAAAGATCAACTGATCATCAATGAAAACCCACCCCGTCCGGGTAGCTCTTCTCTGGAGAATATGATCAGAAAGCATCTTTAAACATCTTCCAGCATTGCTATTACTTCTCTAGATTCATTTTTTTACGATTTGGAATGCTTTTTTATCCGAATTTTGCACCCAGTTTTAAGTAATTAATCAAAGGGTGAAAAACTCCTATTTTGACCTCATTGAGAGAAGTTATTACTTCCCTCAAGAAGGTTTTGACCTGCGAAACAACTCTCTCACCTTTCACGGTGTTTCGCTTCGGCATTTGATCCAAAAGCACGGCACTCCATTTCGTTTCATTTATCTGCCGAAGATCGGTGACCAGATTAAGAAAGCGAGAAACCTCTTTAACCGTGCGATTCGAAAACACAACTACTCTGGTGAGTATAAATACTGTTATTGTACTAAATGTAATCACTTTTACCACGTTGTTAATGAGGCTCTTAAACACAAAGTGAATATAGAGACATCTTCTGCTTTCGATATTGATCTGATCCGCGACCTTCATAAAAAAGGAAAGATCGATAAAGAGCAGATCTTAGTACATAATGGATATAAGACAGACAACTACCTTCAAAAGATCATTGACCTGCAAGATGAAGGGTTTGAGAACTCTATCATTGTTCTCGACAGTGTAAGTGAATTGGATCGGCTTCTTGCGGTTAACGATTCTCGAAAATTCAAGATTGGTTTGCGAATGGCCATCAACGAAGAGGCGCAATCGGCTTATTACACTTCCCGTTTAGGAATCCCTTCAAAAGAGATCAAAGCCTATTTTGATGAAAAGATCAAAGGAAATGAACGAGTTGAATTGTCTATGCTACACTTCTTCGTCGATTCAGGCATTAAAGACAGTCCATATTATTGGGAAGAGTTCCAAAAAGCCCTTGAGCTTTACGTTTCACTTAAAAAGGTATGTCCGGAGCTTAATGCCTTCAATCTGGGTGGTGGCTTCCCTATCCGAAATCAACTCGGCTTTGAGTACGATTACGAGTATATGATCAATGAGATCGTTGTTGCACTGAAGGACATCTGTAGACTGGAAAATATTGAAGAGCCTGACATATTCACTGAGTTCGGTAAATATACCGTTGGAGAGGCGGGAGCCATCATTTTTGAAGTACTGGAACAAAAGCAACAAAATGATACAGAAACATGGTATATCATCAATAACAGCTTGATGAATACCATCCCTGATGCCTGGTCACTTCAGGAGAAGTTCATCTTATTACCTATAAACAAGTGGAACAACTCTTACAAACGTGTTAATATTGGGGGGATCAGCTGTGACCATTCCGATTATTACAACTCAGAAGACTTCAATCAGGAAGTCCTACTCCCCTCCTATCCAAAATATGACCGGGAGCCGCTTTATGTGGGATTCTTTCACACTGGAGCATATCAGGATTCTGTGAGTGGTTACGGTGGTATCAAACACTGTTTGATCCCAGCGCCGAAGCACGTGATCATCGATCGCGACGATGAAGGTAATATCATCGATACCGTTTACCGGGAAGAGCAATCCGTTGGGGAAATGCTAAATATTCTGGGGTTCCATGGCCAATAAAAGAAATTTTGCAGGGATAGAAGACCAATATTCAGGTCTTGATACCGCAGCGGTGCTTTTGCAGTCCATTCCATACGATGGAACAAGTACCTGGGGCAAAGGAGCAGATAAGGGATTTGATGCTTTTTTGGACGCTGCAGAGAATATGGAGCTCTACGACATTGAATGCAATGCGGAGGTATATAAAAAAGGGATCCATATTCTTGAAGACATCAGTGAAAGATCGAGTCCTGAATCCATGTATGAAGCTGTTTATCGATCTGCCTCTGAGATACTAAAACTTGATAGATTTCCAACCTGGTTTGGCGGTGAACATTCAATTAGTATCGGGATCATCGATGCTTTTATGGACAAGTATGAGGACCTGAGTGTACTTCAGATCGATGCTCACGCCGATCTAAGACCCAATTATATGGGCACTGAATTTAACCATGCCTGTGCACTTTATCGAGCGAGTAAAAGAGCTAACCTGGTTCAGGTGGGGATAAGGAGCATGGACCTGTCGGAGAATGAGTATATGAATAGGGAAAAAGTCTTTTTCGCCGAGGAAATCCACGGCCAAAACGACTGGATGGATGAGTCGATCGCACTTTTAGGTGATCAGGTTTATCTGACCATCGACCTGGATGCTTTTGACCCTTCGATCATGCCCTCGACGGGTACCCCCGAACCCGGCGGACTCGATTGGTATACCACTATTAGGTACCTAAAGAAAGTCTTTCAGAAAAAGAATGTCTTGGGCTTCGATCTGGTTGAACTTGCACCCATTGAAGGACTCCATGGACCAAATTTCCTGGCAGCCAAACTCTATTACAAATTGCTTAGCTATAAATTTCATGTCTGAAAAAGGAAAGATCAGTGCCTTTATTGAAGAGCACTTCAAACATTTTAATGCAGCGAGTCTAATTGATGCAGCAAAGGCCTATGAAGCACAATTAAATGCCGGAAATAAAATGATGATCACACTTGCCGGAGCAATGAGTACGGCTGAGCTAGGTAAATCTTTGGCAGAGATGATAAGGCATGACAAAGTTCATATCATTTCCTGCACTGGTGCCAACCTTGAAGAGGATATCATGAATTTAGTGGCCCATTCTCACTACAAAAGAGTTCCACATTATCGGGATCTATGTCCACAGGAAGAGTGGGATCTATTGGAGAACGGATTAAACCGCGTTACAGACACCTGTATTCCAGAAGATGAAGCATTCAGACGCCTTCAAAAGCACATCTTCAAAATATGGAGAGATGCTGAAGACTCTGGCGAGCGCTTGTTTCCTCATGAATTTATGTACAGGATGCTCAAGTCTGGAGTACTTGAACAATACTACGAGATCGACCCCAAAGACTCCTGGATGCTGGCTGCAGCAGAGAAGAATCTACCAATGCTCGTTCCAGGTTGGGAAGACTCTACTATGGGAAACATTTTTGCCTCCTACTGCATAAAGGGCGAACTCCAGGCAGCTACCATGAAGTCAGGTATTGAGTATATGTGCTTCCTGGCAGATTGGTACAGCAACAATACTGAGGAAAATGGCCTGGGCTTCTTTCAGGTTGGTGGTGGTATCGCTGGCGACTTCCCTATTTGCGTCGTTCCTATGCTTTATCAGGACCTGGAAAGAACGGAAACACCGTTCTGGTCCTACTTCTGTCAGGTATCAGATTCCACCACGAGTTATGGCTCGTATTCAGGTGCGGTACCAAACGAAAAGATCACCTGGGGAAAACTCGATATCAATACACCAAAGTTCATTGTAGAGTCGGATGCAACCATTGTCGTTCCGTTGATCTTTGCCTACCTTTTAGATTGGTAGAAAACGCAGAAATATCAAGCTAATTATAGGCTGAAACTGTATCCAGAATACTGTTCAAAAACAGCTTTTGATCATTTTTTTTCAATTTTTTTTTGAAATCTTCAATTTTCTCGAAAATCCTTGTTATCAGTAATTCATAGAAGCTATCAATATGATTAACCGTTATCATTAAGTACTCACATTTTGTTTAATAATACACGAACATTCTTAAACAAGACAATGTTAACTACTCATAATCTAAACGTTTCAATTATGAATTTCTTAGAAATTATCCAAATACCGAAAGACGATGCAGTGGCATTTACTTTCTTCACCGGCTACATGGCTATGTTGGCCGCTTCTGTTTTTTTCTTCTTCGAGCGAGGTCGAGTTGATGGAAAATGGAAATTATCTCTACTCGTATCAGGGTTGATCACGGGTATCGCAGCAGTACATTATTACTACATGCGTGATTATTACATGGCAACTGGGGAAAACCCAACAGCCTTGCGTTATATTGATTGGACGCTAACTGTTCCTTTGATGTGCGTGGAGTTTTACCTACTAACCAAAGCAGCTGGAGCCAAAATGGGTCTACTGTGGAAACTGATCTTAGCTTCTGTATGGATGCTAGTAACAGGTTACATAGGTGAGGCTTTCAACTCTGCAGAAGGAGACACAGGACACTCAGTATTTTGGGGTGTAGCTTCTACATTAGGTTACATTTATATCCTATACACTGCGTGGTTTGGTGAAGTAGCCAAATTGGCTAAAAACAGCAACAATCCAACAGTGGAGCAAGGTGTGCGAATTTTAGCATGGTTTGTCCTTGTAGGTTGGGCGATCTATCCAATTGGTTACATGTGTATGCCAGGTGGATGGTTAAATGTTGCTTTCGGATGGGGTTCTGAAAACGTAGACCTATTCTATAACATCGCCGATGCGATCAACAAGATCGGATTTGGTTTGGTAGTTTACAGCATTGCTGTGAATAGCAAGTCTGAAACGGCCGCAGCTTAAGGCTAAGCCAATCAACAAAAAATTTAAAGTGGTAGTGGAACTTTGTTCGCTGCCACTTTTTTGTTTTTAGGGGTTAGGATCTAGAGGTCAGAGGTCAGGGGTCAGGGGTCAGAGGCAAGCATTTATCATTTTACATTTTGCGGTTTTGCGGTTCTGGCAGCCCACCTACGGCGGGTAAACTTGTAGCTTGCGGCTTACATCTTCCGTCTTTTGCCCCTTTCCTCCTTTCATTTTTGTCTTGATACAAAAACGAAACAAAAAAATCAAGACTGCTGGTTTCTCCCTTGAAATCCTGGCATTCCTTCGCTATCGAACTCAAACTCGTGCCGCGTCTGCGGCACTCAAACACCAAGTTCGATGTCCGCTCTGTTCATGCTGGATTTCTACGGGTCGAATCCAGAGGTCGCTTAATTGCTGTCGCCTGATTATTGATGGTATGCATACTCCGACTGGCAATATATTCCCTACCGTCAGGCCACCTTTACCCTTCGACATGCTTCGGCGTACTTCGACGGGCTCAGCACAAGGGCTCAGCACAAGAGCTCAGTGCAAGCATTTATCATTTTGCGGTTTTGCGGTTCTGGCAGCCCACCTACGGCGGGTATACTTGTAGCTTGCGGCTTGTAGCTTGCAGCTTATAGCTATTATAGTAATTTCGCGCCATGAAGCTTGAAGAAGAGATAAATAGAAGGAAAACCTTTGCCATCATATCTCACCCGGATGCAGGTAAAACCACTCTTACAGAGAAGTTCCTCCTTTTTGGAGGTGCTATCCAGGTGGCTGGGGCTGTTAAATCCAACAAGATCTCCAAGACCACTGCTTCAGACTTCATGGAGATCGAGAAACAAAGAGGGATCTCAGTGGCTACATCAGTCATGAGCTTTGAGTACAAGGATCACTTGATTAACCTACTGGATACACCCGGTCACAAAGATTTTGCAGAAGACACTTACAGAACCCTTACGGCAGTAGACTCCGTCATTCTTGTGGTGGATAGCGTAAAAGGTGTTGAGCCGCAAACCAAAGCACTTATGGAGGTTTGTCGGATGCGCGATACCCCTGTGATCATTTTTGTGAATAAGCTCGACCTGGAAGGCCGCGACCCCTTTGAAGTCTTGGACGAAGTGGAAGAGAATCTGCAGATCAAAGTGCGTCCCCTCACCTGGCCTATTGGAATAGGACGCGATTTTGCTGGGGTATACGACCTCTACAATAAAGGACTTAACCTCTTTGAGGCCAACAAGACCAGGGTGGTTGATGAGCTCCTGAAGGTCAATGATATTGATGATCCTGTTATCGATGAGCAAGTTGGAAAGGAATTGGCTGACGAATTGCGTGAGAATGTAGAATTAGTGGAAGGTGTTTACGATGAATTCTCAGAAGAAGAATACCTTAAAGGAAAGTTAGCCCCTGTGTTCTTTGGCTCCGCGCTGAATAGCTTTGGGGTGAATGAGATGCTGGATACCTTTATTCGGATCGCCCCCTTTCCCAAAGGCCGTGAAACCGATAAGCGTCCGGTTAAGCCCAGAGAGGAGAAATTCTCAGGATTCATCTTTAAGATTCACGCGAACATCGACCCCAAGCACCGTGACCGTATCGCTTTCCTTCGCATTTGCAGTGGTGTGTTTGAAAAAAACAAGTTTTACCATCATGTGCGCCTAGATAAAGACTTCCGATACAGCAATCCAGCGAGCTTCATGGCCAGCGACAAGAAGATCGTGGAGTATGCCTATCCAGGTGATGTGGTGGGCTTGTACGACACCGGTAACTTTAAGATCGGCGATACGCTTACTGAAGGAGAAGATATCATGTTCAAAGGCATGCCTGCCTTCTCCCCTGAGCTCTTTAGAGAAGTAGTGAACCTCGATCCGATGAAATCCAAACAGTTGAACAAGGGTGTACAGCAATTAACCGAAGAAGGGGTGGCTCAGCTTTTTGTGAAGCAACCCGGAAACAAGATGATCATTGGTACTGTGGGAGAACTGCAGTTTGAGGTGATTCAATACCGTCTGCAGAACGAATACGGTGCAAAATGCCGATTCAGCACCTTACCCTATCATATGGCTTGTTGGATCACCACCACCGATGAAAAGCAGCTGCAGGATTTTCTCAGAGTGAAAGCCAATGACGTAGCGAAAGACAAGGATGATAAGGATGTTTATTTAGCTCCTTCCGCCTGGATGTTAAAGTCTGCTCAGGAGAGTTATCCTCAATTGACTTTTCATAAAACCTCTGAGTTCAAATTGGCTGCGGAAAACTGAAATCATACATTTGGTCATAAACCAAAACGATTATGGCCAATTTTAATGACCTTTTAGATTCAATTCAAGATTGTGATGTTGATGAGCTAGACAGGATCATCGACGAGAGTCCAGAGCTATTAAAAGAGAGAACAGAAAAGGGATTGAGCACCTTGCTTTACGCCTGTTACTTCAAGAACCCTGAGCTAACGAATTCCATCAAATCTCACATCAGTGAGTACGATCTGTATGAAGCCTCTGCCATCGGTGACGTGGAATCGATCAGAGAATGCCTGAAAAAGGATCCGGCTATACTTAATGCTCCCTCTGAGGAGGGTAATACTGCACTTGGATACGCTGCCTACTTTGGTAATACCGATGCGGTTGAATTCCTCATTGAACAGGGTGCAGATGTCAATGCCGTTTCTGAGAATGATCTAAAGCTCAGACCTTTGCATTCTGCATGCAGTGGCGGACACAATAGTATTGCCAGCCTACTTCTAGAAGCCGGCGCCGATGTGAATGCACAGCAGGCTTCGGGAGTAACAGGACTTCACTCAGCTGCCCATCACGGCAATGCTTCATTGATCAAGATGCTTTTGGTCAGCGGAGCCGACAACACTCTTACCCTGCAGGATGGTAAAACCGCTGCCGATCTGGCTCGTGAAGCGGGTCATGGTGAGTTGGCGTTTATGTTGCATTAGGGGTTAGAGACCAGGGGTTAGAGATCAGGGTTTAGCAACTAGGCTTGAGAGGTTGGAGAGTCTGATAGTTCGATGTTCTATGGGGTCGGAAGTTCAATGGTCCTCAAGTTTGAAACGCTCCTGCAGCCAGTATTCCATTAGCTTGTAGGCCATCTCTATCTTGCTTCGGTAGCTAACTTATATCTTGCGTCTTGCGTCTTGTGCCTTGTGTCTTGCGTCTTGCGTCTTGTGTCTTTGATATCCCCCAATAAGCGGACAGCATTTCTCCTTTCGATAGGGCACACGAAAACCAGATATTACCCTGCCCTTAGATCCTTTTTACATTCAACATTTTGTGCTTATTCCGCAAGAAATCTCTGACCTCCAGCTCCTAGCCCCTAAATCCTCTCTTTTTTATAAATTGCAAACGCTCAACCCATTAAACTCCACCTTAAACGTGAAACATAATGGTTAGAGACTCCCGAAAAGTGAAGGTTTGGGAGTGTTAAAACGAGTTGTGCGTAATTATTAAAGAACAAAGACCTCGAAACTTTTATGGAGTATACAAACACTAAACCGAGTAACATTATGGAAACAGATGGAAACGGTTCGGTCTTCCAGACTTATGTTCCAAAGTCACTTTTTGGTATTGTAGATGTTATTGTTCAATTCCAATCAAACATACCTCAATCTTATAAAGTGCTTCCCAATGGAAAGATTGAATTGCAATTTTTACTAGAAGGGAGTGATGTATTGGATAACAAATTAGCAGAGTCTTCAGGGAACAACAGCCAATTTGCCTATATATTCTCAGCAACCTCAAAACCTCATTATCCATCATTTAAAAAAATAAATATGGTACTAATAATTATGAGTCCAATTGCGGCAAAAATCTTATTTGGCCTTCCCGCCAAAGAGCTCAAAAATAACTGCATAGAACCTACATTTCTTAAAAATTCATTAAATAAAATTCAGGATAAGCTAAATACATTGTCAACATTTAAAGAGAGAGCATGGTTTTTAGAAAAGTTTCTTTTTCAGAAAATCCAAGAATCTG
>CBFHWY010000074.1:9730-12884 GCA_965659675.1 Salibacteraceae bacterium
CTGATGCTTTCATGATGAGTAAGCTATTAAAACAAATAGACATCTTGAACAGACAAGAAAATTATTCCTGGCAATACACCCAATTGAACCTAGATCATATAAATTTTTCAAAATCCCATTTTCACAGACTATGTAATGACTGGCTGGGTATGTCTTACTATTCTCATATTCAATTGCAGCAGTTTAGAAATACGGCTTTTTCTCTAAATCAATCAATTAGCTTGTCAAATAGAACTTTCGATCATAACTACTACGATCAGTCCCACTTTATACGAAAGTTCAAACAATTTGCCGATATGACTCCAACTGCTTATATAAAAGCACCAAAACTTGAGGATCAAGAAACTCTAGTTTTACCTTTTTCAGAATGAAATTTTTATCAATGGGACATTCGTACAATTATTTAGTTTGCCCACAACCTATTTTTGAAAACAAAATCATGAAAACTAAAATTACAATTACCATTATTGCAGTTTTAAATGTTCTTCAAGGAATAGGATTTGTCTTAGGGGGTGAATTACTCACAAAACAATCCTTTCCGAAAGACATGCTTACGGAAGAGTCCATTCAAGTTGGTTCAGCAATGCATTGGCCGTTAGGTGTCGCTTTTATAGTCACAGGGATCATACTTCTCTCAATTAGAGGTCTAGGGCTATTGGAAGCAAAAAAGGTTTTACTCTATATAGGATTTGCCTACGTATTTTTCTTAATTAACGGTTTATTGCAGAATTTCACTACCCCAGTCATTGTGCCCATACCCGCATTAGTACTGATAGCAATATTCGCAGCATTATCAATTTACACCTCACGAACCGCTAAATCTTAAACATAGAAATGAATTAATTTTTTCATAACAAATAATACACTTTAAAATAACTTCGCTTTATTAATTTAAATTAAAAACATGAAACATTTTTTAACATCAATGATTATTGCTTGCGCTGTATTTACTACCCAAGCTCAAACTAGCTGGATTAATTGGGAATTTAACGTGCCCCCTCAAAAACAAGAAGCTTTTGTTGGAGCGTTAAATACTTTCTTTACTAGTGAAACAGGAAAGAAATTGCCTATGGCCTACTTGACTGAACAAACTTTGGGAAACAGAGAAGTAACCCACCATGTAAGCGTTATGGGTGAAGATGCAGATGTAATAGGCAAAATGCTGGACCCGTCCAATTGGCAAAAAAACCAAGATTACCAAGCTATGGGTCAAGCCATGACTGATTTAGGTACTTTACCTCTTCGCTCTTTTACTGGAATGCCTATAGTAGAGTCTTCCCAAAAAGGAAATGGTTTCCAGATTATTTATTCCATGAACGTGCCTTTTGACCAGATGATGCCCATCACAGAAGCATTTCAAAACTTGGTAAAAACAATGCAGCCTTTGCTTGATGAACTTTCTGCAGAAATGTCTTTAAATCAACTTATTGCAGGAGATGATAGAGGAGTTACCCACTACGCTGTAGAAAGTCATAAGAGCTATGCCGATTACTTGAGAGCTCAAAATAGACTAATGCAGGCTCCTGAATTTGGCAAAATGTTTGAAGCCATGGGGCAAGGTAACATTACCAATCCATCTACAATTGCACGAACAATGCTGATGATGTGGAATGCTCCTAAGCAATAAGGTGTAGTTTTCACAGCGTTTTACTCATTTGCTAAAAATCTTCATTGTGTTACAATGGAGATTTTTTTTTTTACATTATTACACCAAGATTCTGCATTTGGAAAAACCGTTTTCTAAAACCCATGCCCCTTTGTTTGGATTAATACTGTATAGAAACTTTTAGCTTTTAAAATGGAGTAGCAGTATATATACCGTACAATACTAAAAATAAAAATCCCTAAATCATTGTAAAACAATAATAAAGAGATTTTATTGGTGGAGAAGATGGGACTCGAACCCACGACCTCTTGACTGCCAGTCAAGCGCTCTAGCCAGCTGAGCTACATCCCCTTTTTGCTGACTGCTAAACTAAGCAAAATTTTAATGCTGTAATGACTTTCTCGAAAGACACCCTTGCTCTGATTTGATTTTCATTACGATCTAGTTTTTAAAAAATCTGGAACTTTTTAGAATTCTAAACAATTTTTCAGAACAGGGTGGGTTATTACTATAAAGTCTTTGATGAATCCTAGTTCTCGTTTTTTTCTTTTTGTACTGTTGTTGTTTGGAATACTAGAAATTCCTCAAGGGAATGCCCAAGGGGGAGACCTTTTAATTCAACAATACCAGAAAGGTCCCGCTTTGGATGGGGCTTACTCCCGCTGGTCGTTAGTTCCTGGAGTTCAGCTCAACTACATCAATACCGATCTGGAAAGTACCAGCCCAAAACTCGCCCTAGGAGCAGTACTTCAAATTGAATATCGAGTTTCTTCTACAGTAGGCTTTACAACAGGCCTGTACGATACACGTATTGCTTACTCCTATCCCGTGCAGGATTCCATTGGCATTGATAAATTGCGATATTGGTCCATCCCTCTGGGCATCCAACTCCATCCCACCAAACGGGTGAGCCTAGGTTTAAGCGCGTTATACAATAGCTTTAATAAAGGGCGTTTTTTACGGAGAATTGAAGAATTTGAGAGCGAAACCCCCTATCCCAAAGAACATTTTAAAAACAGTTTTGGAGGTGTTGTACAAGTGGGATATCACTTTTTTAAAAAGTGCTACGCCTACTTAAATTTTCGCTGGGCTACGCGGAGCAATCCTCCAACCCTACCTCAATCCAATACAAATTCTGGCTTTCAGTTGGGAATCAACTACACCCTTTGGGCTTCGAAAAAAAGACGTTGACTTACTGCTTTTTTAACGTGATTTCAATCACTCCGTGAACTCCTTTTACCCCATAGGATTTTTCGGCTGCCTCTCCTTTTAAAACATTAATTGACTCAATCTTGTCGGGATCTAAAGATTCCAGTAGTGCCCGGTCTTCATTGATTTTACCATCAATTACAAGAAGGGGTTTGAGACTGTCCGTTTGGACTATCTTGATATGCTGATTCGCCTTTTTAGAAGCCCAAGTGTTTCCCTCGGTGGAAAGGGAGTCTTCCTCATGTTTAGACGCTCCAGAGGCTATAAAAACCCCTTCTGGTCCTTTGTCATTGGAGAAAAACAATATGTCGTGAACCCCTTTTTCACCCAAATCAAGAA
>CBFHWY010000075.1:0-12670 GCA_965659675.1 Salibacteraceae bacterium
ATCGGTCAATGCTCTGAGATTTTCCAGCACCGATCAAAATGAAGGCCATCCAGATATTGGCAACCACAATGTCAACAAGCACCATTGCACCATATTTATCGGGGTTATACTGGTAGATCTCCAACATGGCAGCCTGATTTGCACCACCACCGATCCAGCTACCGGCAAGTGTAGCAAGTCCGCGCCAAACGGCGTCTACCCCTGCCCCACCAACAGTCTCAGGTGATATCCAGGCCGTGATCAATATGGCGATTGGTCCACCCAAAATGATCCCTACTGTTCCAGTTAAAAACATGATGATGCTCTTTGGACCCAGGTTTACAATTCCCTTTAAGTCTATACTCAAGGTCATTAAGACCAGAGAGGTGGGAAGCAGGTAAAGCTTCGCCATGTTGTAAAGTTCAGAATGATCTTTTGAGATAATGCCCGTAGAGTTTAGGATAGCAGGAAGCAAATAACACATCAATAAGGCTGGAATATAGGTGTAGAACTTCTTCCAGAATCGATTGTCTAAAGTACTGGTGTAGAAAACAAATCCAAGGACTGCCATGAGCAATCCAAGCACGATGGCATCGTTCTTAAAGATAGGGTCAGACATAATTTCGATTTGGCGTGAAAATACAAGCTTTCCGTTAAAACGAAGAAATGTGAGAGTCTGTAAATAATTGGTATTTTAGCTTTTCTGCATTTAACGGCATATATTATTGTATTTCAACAGATTACATAAATTAAACATCCTGACATTGTTCCTCGTGTTCTTTTGTTCGGGAAGAATCCTCGCATCAGAGTTTATCCGAAATGATGGGCAGTTCCACCAGAATGTAGAGTACAGGTATCGCATTCCCGGCTCAGAATTATTTCTTGAAAAGCACAGTCTGACCTACCATTTTTATGAAAATCCATTTGGTCATCATCATCATGGAGAACATGTTGAGCACGATGAATACTGGCTTGTAGAGCATCATGCGGTCAAAGTACATTTTGAAGGCGCAAAAACAAAGGCACTTAAAAGTTCGGACTACAGCGGACACTATTACAATTACTTCATTGGTAATGATGCTTCACAATGGGTATCAGAAGTTCCTTCTTTCTATGAGGTCAGATATGAAAGCCTGTATGAGGGAGTGGATCTTAAATTCTATTCATCAGATGGACAATTGAAGTATGATCTGCTGCTTGAGCCTGGTGCAGAAGCAGACCAGATCAGTATGAGATATGAGGGGCAGGATAAGCTGTTGGTGAAGAATGGTGAATTGATCATTCAAACGAGTTTAGGAGAGATCATTGAGGGAAAGCCCCTGGCATATCAGATCATCGATGGAGAAAAAGTTGAAGTTGCGTGTAACTATATTCTGGAGGGTGATATCCTTCAATTTGAATTGGGCTCATACGAGAGAGAACACGAACTGATCATAGACCCTACTTTGATCTTCAGCACTTTTTCTGGTTCAACTGCTGATAATTTTGGAAACACTGCCACTTTCGACTCTCAGGGTTACTTGTATTCAGGGAGTTCCATATTCGGAACCGTGGGTACTTACCCGACCAGTGTAGGAGCCTATTCCACCACTTTCGCAGGAGGTGATGCCAATGGAGGTTCAGGTGGAAACGATATCGGAATCACCAAGTGGGACACTACAGGAGCCAATTTTATATGGTCAACCTATATCGGTGGAAATGCGGATGAGCTCCCGCATTCCCTGGTCGTGAACTCAAGAGATGAGCTTTATCTATTAGGTACCACCGGCAGCAATAATTTCCCCACAAGCTTCTCTGGTTATGATAGAACTTTTGGTGGAGGATCAGCATTCAATGGTCGCAGCATGGGAATCTTCCACTCCAACGGCTGCGATATCATTGTTACCAAGCTAAGTAGTACAGGGCAATCACTCCTGGGGTCTACTTATTTGGGAGGAACCGGAAATGATGGTTTGAATGAATCTACAGCACTTAAGTACAATTATGCTGACGAGGTAAGGGGTGAGATCGATATCGATGCAAATGACGAGGTACTGATCGCCAGTACTACCCTTTCTTCAAACTTTCCAATGGTGGGAAGTGGTTTCCAAAGCACAAGTGGTGGTAATCAGGATGGGGTTATCGTGAAGATGAACAGCGACCTCAGTGGCGTTCTGTGGAGCAGCTATTTTGGAGGGGCTTTTGATGATGCCATCTACTCTTTGGCTTTTGATTCAAACAACGATATTCTGGTCACCGGTGGAACTGTTTCCACTAACTTAAATACCAGTACTGGAGTGCTTTACCCAGCAAATCAAGGTGGTCGGTCTGATGGATATGTAGCCAAGATCTCGGCGAATGGTCAAAGTTTATTGCGCAACACCTATTTCGGCACCACCAAATATGATCAGGCCTATTTCATTGAGACGGATGGTGACAATAATGTTTATCTCTTCGGACAAACCGAAGACAACTGGAGTGCATTGATCAGAAATGCTGCATACGGACGTCCAGGTTCGGGTCAGTTTGTATCCAAGCTCGGTGCCCAACTGGATACCATCATTTGGAGTACGCGCTTTGGTACTACCACCCCGGTGAGTCAGCCTGCCACTCCAAACATCTCACCCACAGCCTTTCTTGTTGACCTCTGCAATTCGATCTATTTAAGTGGTTGGGGAGGAAATACCAATACCCTTACGAATCCAAACACTACTGATGTTACAGGGATGCAGGTGACCAATGATGCCTATCAAAGCACGACCGATGGTTCAGACTTCTACCTTATGGTATTGGCTGATGATGCTTCAGCAATAAAATACGGGAGCTTCTTTGGAGGAACTGCTGGAGAACATGTCGATGGAGGAACCAGTCGGTTCAGTAGAAAAGGAAAGATCTATCAAGCTGTATGTGCTGGCTGTGGAGGGAGCAACTCCTTCCCTACCACAACGAATGCCTATTCCAGAATAAACCGTTCGAACAACTGTAACCTTGGGGTATTCAAAATGGACTTCAATCTGCCGATTGTCGTATCCGACTTTACCCTACCGCTTACTGTTTGTGTTGGAGATAGCGCTCAGATCATCAATACCAGTCTGATTCAGAGTAATACCTCTTTCGTTTGGGACTTTGGAGATGGAAACACATCAAATGTTGAGAATCCAGGCTCTCACATTTTCCAGACCCCAGGGACCTTTAGGGTTCGATTGACAGTTTCAGATACAGGCACATGTAACCTCGATGATACCCTAAGCAAGACCATCACCGTAATTTCAGATACTAGTTTCCGCTTTCCAGATATCAATATGTGTTATGGAGACAGTCAGCTGATGGGCGGACAAGTTCAACCGATCTACAATTCATTTCAATGGGTTCCTGGTTCTGGCTTGAGCGATTCAACAATACTTCGGCCACGAACAAATCCGGTTGATACGACTACCTACACTTTGCTCTTAGAGAACAATGTATGCGTTGACACCGCTTTTCAAACTGTTTTTGTGGACTCTTCAGTGGTATCCATCATCAACATACCTGGAAGAGTGTGCCTCAGAGATAGTTTACCAATCATCAATGGAAGCAAAGAATGGCAGGCTACACAGTATTTCTGGGATTTTGGAAATGGAGATACCAGTACGCTCAAGGATCCAAACTATCGATATAGTAGTCCAGGTAACTACACCTTGACCCTTGCGGTTAGCGACACCCAATCCTGTAATTTAGGCGATACCAGCAGTGTTCCGCTAGTGATCATAGATGATACTGTATACAGCCTCCCTCCTATTGTATTCTGTCCGGGCGACACCTTCCAGATCGGTACTCCACCCATCATCGGTCGACCATATCAATGGGATCCTCCAAATAATCTCACAAACCCAAAAGTTTCCAACCCCCTTGCTTTTCCAGATAGCACCACGCGCTACGTTTTACTTGCCGATAATTCAGCCTGCTATGACAGTATCTTCCAACTTGTCCAGGAAGATTCGGTCATCGAAGCCCGCTTTGGAGTTCCCACAGAAGTGTGTGCTCCATTCGTAGCCAACTTGGTGAATCAAAGTGAGATGTTGCAAAACACTAATTTCTATTGGGACTTTGGGAATGGAGATACTAGTCAGAGCAACAATCCGGTGAGGAACTATAATGTTAAAGGACGATACAGTGTTAAACTGATCCTTGAAGATACCGCTGCCTGTAACTTAAGTGATACGCTGGAGCAAAGCTTTGATGTTGATAGTGATACCAGCTTTGTGCTGGATACCTTGATCAGTTGTAATGACCGAGGAATCGAAATTGGAATATCAAGCAACCCGCAATACGATTATAATTGGGACAAAGCCTATGCCTTGAGTGATAGCACGGATGCAAATCCCATTTCAGCTCCGGACAGCCTTACTGCCTATCGTTTATTCATTGATCGGGGGGCTTGTGTAGACACTGCTTTTCAGGCGGTAGATATTGATTCTGTTCTCATAAACCAGAATAACGATACTTCAGTTTGCACCAGTTCCTCCGGAATACTAGTCTCGGTCAATTCCTTTGGCACAGGAGTGCGTTATCATTTTGCTTCACATCCGAGCTTTATCGATACCATCAATGTCAATCGAGAAGACAGTTTTGCCACGGTCTTTCCTCTTCAGATCTTTCAGGATTACTATGTAAGAATTTTCAGTGAGAAGGGATGTGTGGTTGAGGATACCTTCCAATTGACCACCGGTGATCTCGGGGTAGAGACGAGTGCAGATGATTATATATGCCTCTATGATACCATAAGCCTGGAAGCATTCACCACAATCCCAGGTGATACGCTCCGTTATGATTGGAGGCCATCAAGCGATATCATCGGGCCTACGGATCAGTCCACTGCCTTTGTAAACCCATTGGACGACACTCCGTATATCGTTCGTACCGAGAACAACATAGGCTGTATTCGATTTGACACTATTCTGGTAAGAGTTTCTGATCTCGACTCTTCTCAGGTTCGCGCGTTCAGCGATCGCGATAGCATATTGAATAATGAAGTAGCCCAATTGAGTGCCCTACCCGGGAGTGGTTATTTGTATCGATGGAGTCCTGCGGAGAGTTTAAGTGATCCGGAATCTCCAAGCCCAATTGCCGACCCCGATGAAACAACCACCTACGAAGTAGAGGTTTATGATCCGACCAAAGAAGATTGTGTGTTTGGCGATTCAGTGAAAGTGGCTGTTCGAGAGATCCTTTGTGATTATCCAGAGATCTATGTTCCGAATGCTTTCACTCCTGATAATGATGGTACCAATGATGAGCTGTTTGTCTATGGGCGCTGGATCGAAGAACTCTATTTCGCGATCTACAATCGCTGGGGTGAGAAAGTCTTTGAAACGACCGACAAGAATATTGGCTGGGATGGTACTAGAGAAGGAGCAGCTCTGGCCCCTGATGTGTATGTGTACTATCTCGAAGGAGGATGTTTAGACGAGCAGGAGTTTGAATTAAAAGGTAATATCAGTCTGATTCGATGAGAGTAGCTCTCCTCCTCATATTATCGAGTCTATTCCTGGGAACTAAATCACAGGACATTCACTTCAGTCAGTTTAACGACTCCCCGCTGAACTTAAACCCCGCCACTACCGGTGACTTTAACGGCTCATTTCGATTTGTAGGAAACTTCAGAAGACAATGGGCCTCCATTTCTTCTAACCCATTCAGAACGAACAGTTTCTCAGCAGATGCACACGACATTCTTAAAGTGAAGAACCTTGGACTTGGAATTCTTATGTTTCAAGACATCGCAGGGGATTCAAGAATGCAGGACCTCAGAGGGAATCTGGCTTTGTCATACAAGATACGCCTGACCGCAGACTCCAGCCACAAAATACATCTAGGTTCAAAGTTTGGGTTGAATCAATTCAGCATGGACTATAACGATCTTCAATTTGGAGACCAATACAACGGCAATCGATTTGATCCAAATCTTCCCACTGGGCAAAATTTCGGAGCACAAAACATTTCCAATACCAATCTGGGCGCAGGGGTGATGTATAGCTACAATGGCAATAAGATCAATTCCATAAAAGTCGGTTTTGCTATCGACAACTTATTGAGCACCCAAAAGACCTTTCTTTTAGGCGATGAACAGCTCGTTCCTACTCGATATACCATTCATAGCCAGGTGGTGTTCCCATTTCAAACCAATTGGTATTTAGAGCCCATGGCACTTTATATGATCCAGGATCAGTATCAGCAGTTCAATGTGGGAGCGACTGTTCGGTACGACCTCGACCCTCGTCCATTTAATTATCGCGCTGTATTTGCTGGAGCCACTTCCCGTATTGGAGATGCGGCAAATCTGATGGCAGGCCTTTATTACGGACCATGGAAATTTGGTTTGAGTTATGATATCAATTACTCCAGATTAACCGCTGCGAGCAATTATCGAGGCGGAGCAGAAATCGCTGTAATCTATATCATGCCTGCCCTTCTGCCTAAGCGAGTGAAGTATAAATACTGCCCGGATTACCTCTAGTGAGAAAACTACTCATCCTCATATCGGTTTTTATTGGTAGTCTTTGTTTTGGACAAACACCCCAACAATGGGTAAAATATGCCGAGACCTCGGTGATAGAACAAGACTACTACGGAGCAGCCACTTATTACAGAAAAGCGCTGGAGATCGATCAAGAAAACACAGAGATATGGTTCAAACTAGCCTTATCGCTTAAGAAAACCAACAACTGTGAGGAGGCTGAGAAAGCTTTCCAGGAGGTCTTTGATCGCTATGAAGAAACAAAGTATGAGGTCTCACAATATTGGTTGGCAGAAATGCAGAAATGCCAGGGTAAATACGAAATGGCCCTCATCAACTTTCGGGATTATGTGCGCAATGCTCGCATACGCTCCATTTACGAATACGCAAAAGCACGTCAGGAGGTGGAAGCCACGCAATTTGCCATTGACCATAGTCAGGACAGCTCCAGTTTCAGGATCAGTGCGCTGGAAGGTGACATTAACAGCCCACTTTCAGAGTTTGCTCCAAGAACAATAGCGGATAGTGTACTTTACTTTTCCTCCCTTCAATATTTCAAGAAGAAGGAAAAACTGGAGGTTGACAAAAAAGAAAAGGGAGGGATCTCCAGAATTTATCAGGCTAGCTTTGAAGACAGTGTCTGGAAGAATATAGAAGAACTGGAAGTGCCCGGCATACCCGAAGGTCAGCATATGGCTAATGCCTGTATCGCCCCATCGGGAGACCTATTCTTTAGTGCATGTGAAGTAGGTGGTGCCTGTAAGATCTATCGAAGCGAATGGCAAGGGGGAACATGGACGGAGGCCGTGGCACTTGGAGAGATGGTAAATATTCCAGGCAGCTCAAATACTCAGCCTTTTCTCTGCGAAATTGACGGGACTAGCTACCTCTTTTTTGCATCAAATCAGGCGCGTGGCAGGGGACAAATGGATATTTGGTACTCAAAGTATGACAGTCGACGAAAAGCCTTTGCCAGACCCCGAAATATGGGTCGTTCAGTGAATACTCCAGGGAATGAAGTAAGCCCGTTTTGGGATGTTGAAAAAGGGAGGCTTTATTTCAGTTCAGATTGGCATTCAGGCTTTGGTGGTTTTGATATTCAGTATTCAGACGGAGTCCCGAGAAGTCTGAAAGCAGCAGTAAACCCCGGATTGGGACTGAATTCAGCGGCTAACGACCTCTATTATTTCAGAAATGATAAAAATGGAAAGATCTACCTGGCCTCAAACCGTGAAGGTGGAGAATCTTTAAAGGGGATGAAGTGTTGTAACGACATCTATGTCGCTCAGGAATTAGAGAAGGACACTGTGCCAGAAAAAGACACCAGTCTGCTCGTGGTAGTTGAAACCCCTCCAGATACTGTATTACCAGATGAACCCGATACGGTGATCACAGAGGAAAAACTGGAAAAAGAACTTCTAACCATCCAAACTTACTTGCCCCTCGCGCTCTACTTCCACAATGATGAGCCCAATCCAAGATCATGGGATACCACAACCAGCTTGAGTTATGAAGAAACATTTGACGCATACTTCAACTTGCTTGGAAGGTATCAAAAGCAATATCGCTCCTTGTTTGTAGGGGAAAAACAAGATACTGCTGAAGTCAGGATCAACTCTTTCTTTGAGAAGAAAGTAAAGTATGGAAAGAACACCATGGATAAGGCCCTCGATGCGCTGTTGAGACAACTGCAGAATGAAAAAGATATTGAGCTAACCATAAAAGGCTTTGCTTCTCCCCTAGCCCGTTCAGATTACAATTTAAACCTGACCAAACGAAGGATCGCGTCTTTCAGAAATTACATCAAGAAATACAATGAAGGGGCTTTTATCCCTTTTCTGCAGGACGGCAGCTTAGTTGTTGTTGAAAAAGCATTCGGTGAAAGTCAATCTGCCACTGAGGTCAGTGATCAGCTCGGCGAGCTTGCTAGATCCATCTACAGTATTGCCGCAGCGAAGGAGCGCCGAATAGAGATCCTGAGCATAGAGCGCAAATAATTCAGACCTTTGATGCTATGAGCGGAGTATTCATTGGACTACTGATCAGCGGAAGCGTCATTGCCCTTGTTTTTTTAGGGCTTGTTGTGCTTTTTTTCAATCAGGAGAAATTGATCTTTCGTCCAGAGAGAATTCCCTCCGACTACCAGTTCGAATTTAAGCATCAGTACGAAGAGTTCTTTTTTGAGCCCAAAAGAGGGATCAAGCTGAATGCGGTGCTCTTTAAATCGAAGGAGTCAAAAGGTTTAGTGCTCTATTTTCATGGACATCGTGGCAGTATAGCCTCCTGGGGTTATGTGGCAGATGATATCATCGAAAATGGCTGGGATTGTTTGGTTTACGATTACCGCTCTTATGGAAAGAGTAATGGTAAGATCATCTCAGAGCAGAGTTTGCACAAAGATGCCCAGTTTATCTATGATGTGATGAAAGAGCGATATCACAAAAAAGAGATCATCATCTTCGGTCAGAGTTTGGGTTCTGGCATTGCCTCAAAGCTTGCCATAGAGAATCCGTGCAAAGCCCTGGTATTGGTCACTCCCTATTTCAACTTTACGGATGTTGTTCGCTTCCACTACCCTTTCTTACCCGTTCGCTTTTTACTTAAATATAAACTCACCACCAATAAATTTCTGTCAAAGGTCAATGCACCAATTTACCTTATCCATGGTACCAAAGATGAATTGATCCAATACGAAAGCAGCATTCGTTTAACCGGACTTTCTGATAAGGTAAGCATGACCACCATCAACGGTGGCTTACACGGTAATCTCCAGGAGTTTGATGAGTATAAAGAGACCTTAAAGGATATTCTCAGCTAGAGCAATTTCTCAACCTTCTTTCTTTGCCAGTCGAACTGATAGTTGTGGCGTTGATGCCAAAATCTGATCTCCTTTTTCCAACGTAGTTTTGCGTTGAAATTCTTCAGCACTGCAGCAGCAGGCCTGCTCATTCTGGAGTTAGATGAGCCGATCATATCGGCCAGGTTATGGAAGAATTCTTCAGAGAAATGATCAAGCTTCTGAAGTGTTTGTGCAGCGCTAACCCGAGTCAGAAACTCAAATGAATTTGTTGTATAGTCCACTAACTCCATCAGGTGGTCATCAGAAGGCTGATTCACATAAGCAAGTTCAAGCCATTTGATGCGGATATTCTTCGCTTTGATTCCCTCTTCATTGCTTGTTCTTTCCAGATACTCTGGACACTTTCCTGGAAAGCTGTTGCAAAGTCGATCCAATGCCAGGGCAATATTGTTGTAACTGGAATCAGCCAAGAACTTCTCTGCCGCATCCTGAAGGGTTTCTGGCAGACTTTCCTGCTTTGAGAGTGCCGCCCGACGCACACGGGCATCTTTATCTTTCAATGCTGTTTCAAAAAGATCAAGAGACTCCCGATCATCTTTCAATTGTTCGAGGATCTCATTTTTGATGGCATGAAAGTTTTCCGAATCGAAACGTTCCTTGAGAAAATCTCTCTTTTCAGCGGGAGCCAAATTTCGCATGGCATAGATCGCATCATATCTGTCGATCATGTGTTCAGCTTTCATGGCTTGTTTCTGAAGCATTTCCGGATCTTTAGGGAAGTCGAGCTTCTTCATCACATTTGAGCCTTTATCGAAAAGTGCAAAGGCCACCTGACGGTCAGATGGCAGCTCAAAACTGATGCGTTCAAATTGGTTTTCTACCCATCGGGTTTCACTGTACTTCTCTCCATTCTCAAAGACCACTTCAAACACAAAGGGCATTTTGAAATAGCCATTCACAAGAGAGGTCTCATGAACCTGCTCAACGGTATACTCGGCCATATGGCGACTGTCCTTTCTATAGGTCTTAAAATCTACTTTGAAGTGGGGTTCCCCACCTTGATGTACCCATTGTTTCCAGAACCAATTCAGGGACAAGCCTAGCTCATCGTGAAATGCGATCAACAGATCTTCTGAATCCACATTCTCAAATTGGTTTTCCTCTAAATAGCGCTTGATCCCGCGATTATAATCCTCTCTCCCAAGCACATATCGCAACATGTGCAGCACATGTGCGCCTTTTGGGTAATGTCTGACTGATCCTGCCTGACTGTGCGCTATTGGTCTGAAGTTCTTCTTTGATTCTTTCAATGCCGAACGCGTAGCACTTCTTAAGCCCCATTCATAGTGATCCTGACCAAATGCTTCTCTTTCATACATCATATTGTAAAAGGTGGCAAAACTCTCCTGAAGCCAATGATGTTTCGCTGTTCGAGCTGTCACAAGGTCTCCAAACCATTGGTGGGCCAGTTCATGCGCATTTACCCCGACATAGTTGCGGTCAAGGTATCCCCTTTCATCTACCATGAAGAAATCTCCAAAAAGCGTAGCGGAAGTATTTTCCATCGCTCCATACATAAAGTCTTGCACCGGAATTTGGGAATAGGAAGGCCATGCATAAGGTACCCCGATCTCATTCTCAAAGAAGTCGAACATCTCTTTGCTGTAACGATAGGTAGCCTCTACCCTATCTTCATGATCCGGATAGTACCAAAGGTTCAGTTTTTTACCCGATTCAGACTCCAGGGTCTTGATGCGATAATCCCCGACTCCAAGCATGATGAGATAGCTGGCATGAGGCTTTTCCATGATGTAATTCCAGCTTGTGTTTCCGTCTTTGCCCTTCTTTTTGGATTTTAATTCACCATT
Organism: Salibacteraceae bacterium; assembly: GCA_965659675.1. GTDB lineage: Bacteria > Bacteroidota > Bacteroidia > Flavobacteriales_G > Salibacteraceae > CBFHWY01. The sequence goes on from CBFHWY010000075.1 coordinate 11,123, forward strand.
CGACAAGACCAGGTACTCACTCGGGAAATGAACTTTGATATCCGTGGTGATCTTGTCATTTGGTGTATCATAATGAGGGATCCAATGCCGGTTATCCGTTCCCTGGCCTTGCGTCCAGATCTGTTTTCTACTTCTTCCAGTTTGATCATTCCAACCGATGAAGTAGATTCCTTTTTTAGGAAATGCCTTATAGTCTATGTTCAACTCATACTCCTTATTCACTTCAAGCGGCTGCTCAAATCGAACAATAACACCCTGATCTGTTTGATCAAACTCAAGCTGCTTATCATTCATACTTGCTGAGCGGACCTCAATGCCTGGTCCGTCCAGAAATAATGTATCACAGCTTTGAAGCGGCACAAAGTGATGAGTCACTTTTCCATCTACCCTGCCTTGTTCAGGGGCAAACTTGAGTTCCAGGTCCATATGCAACATGTCCATCGGATGTTCTCTTGGCGCAGTTGCAGGATCAGTCAGAAAAGATTCAAATTCTTCCTGCGAAAGCAATTGTTGAGTAGAAAGTGAAAAGCAGAAAGTAAAAAGTAGAAAGGAGAAAGTAGAAAGGAGCTGCTCTTTCATGAATGTGATTTTGGGCGAAGATAATAAAGCTGTCTTCGGCTCCGCTCAGACAGCAGAATCTGATAGTGGTAGCTAAACATGCCAGCAAAATCGCTCAGACAGCAGAATCTGATTATGGTAGCTAAACATGTCAACAAAATCGCTCAGACAGCAGAATCTGTTTGTGGCAGTTAAATACGCTTCCAACAAGTTCAGACAGCATATTCTGATTGGGGCAGTTAAATACGCATACAGCAAGCTCAGACAGCAGAATCTGATTGTGGTTGGTTAAACATGCTAACAAAATCGCTCAGACAGCAGAATCTGATAGTGGTAGCTAAACATGCCAGCAAAATCGCTCAGACAGCAGAATCTGATTGTGGTGGTTAAGTACGTTTACAGCAAGCTCAGACTGCAGTAGCTTATAGAGTTAGCAAAGAGTATAATCTTATACGCAAATCACTTTTGTTGGTCTAGCTAGAAACTTAAGTTTGACCCATGAGGGGCTATGTTTACATCTTAAGATGCGCGGATGGGTCTTTTTATACTGGAAGTACCAAGTACATTGTTACCAGGATAATGCAACATCAAAAAGGTAAAGGTGCGAATCATACAGCAAGCAGGTTACCCGTAAGCTTGGTTTACCTCGCCGAATTCAACAGCATCGCGAAGGCATTCAAAAGAGAAAAGCAAATACAGGGCTGGTCGAGAGTAAAGAAGAAAGCACTAATTAAAGGAGATTCAAATCGTTTGCATGACTTATCAGTTTGTCAAAACGAAAGTCACTACTCCAATTTTAAGAAAAGCCTGAAAGCGTCAATAGGATCTGAGCATAGCACAAAGGTCTGAACTAAGTCGATGGGTGACAAAGCATGAACATTGCCTGAATATAGTTCTGGTGTCTGGAGCAGCCGTGGTGTCTGGCGCAGCCGTGGTGTCTGAGCGCAACCGTGGTGTCTGAGCGCAGCCTTGGTGTCTGGCGCAGCCGTG
>CBFHWY010000076.1:0-12549 GCA_965659675.1 Salibacteraceae bacterium
GCAGACTCAGGCTCCACTCTTAAAGCATTATCGTAGTAGAACTCAGTATTTGGATCATTGGCAATGCCAAATAGTAATCCCAATTGCATCCAGGCCTCATAAAAATCAGGGTCTTGTTCGCTGGCTGTAAGAAAACTACTCACTGCCTTTGCGCTATCGCCTGCTTCTTTGAAGTTCAGTCCCTTCAGAAAGTAGGCCTCCGCATTGTATACATCAATCTTTAAGGCTTCATTAGCCTCCTTAATACTCTCCTTGTAGTTTTGGACAAATAAAAAGATACGGCTCAGCAGGAGACGCGATTCAATATGATCGGGTTGAAGCTCTACAGCCTTCTTCACATTGTCATGGGCTTCCTTGACTGAACCGCGGTCTAACTTCCAAAGTGCTCGATAATAATAGGTTCTGGCATCAGAACTATCCATTTTTGTGATCAGGTCCAGGTCGGCCATGGCAGATTCCATATCTCCAGAATCCTGATAGAGGATCTTTGCCCGCTCAAAGTACAGCTCCTTGTCATTAGGCTCTTCAACAATTTGATCGTTGAGAGAGTCCAAGGTTGTGAGTTCTTCCATTTTCGGAGGAGCTTCTTTTGGAGCTTCCGAACAGGAATACACAAATAGAATTGTTAGAAATAAACCCTGCCTCAGAACCATAGGCCGAAAGTACATCAGTTAAATGGTCCTGAAAAGCTCAACTTAGCTGGCGGAAATGATCTCTTTGATCTTATTCTCCAACTCCTCGGCAAGCTCCGGGTTGTCTGCGATCAATGCCTTTACAGCATCACGTCCCTGACCAAGTTTAGTATCATCATAACTGAACCAGGAGCCACTTTTCTTAATGATCTCGTGGTCTACCGCAAGATCCAGGATCTCACCTGTTTTGGAAATTCCCTGACCATACATGATATCGAATTCTGCCCTTCTAAATGGAGGGGCGATCTTGTTCTTGACCACCTTTACCTTAGTTCGGTTTCCAATGACCTCATCACCATTTTTAATTTGGCTTGAACGACGTATATCAATTCGAATTGAAGAGTAGAACTTCAATGCATTACCACCCGTGGTTGTTTCAGGATTACCAAACATCACACCGATCTTCTCTCTAAGCTGATTGATGAAAATGCAGCAGCAACCTGTTTTATTGATGGTACCTGTGAGTTTTCTCAGAGCTTGCGACATCAACCTGGCCTGAAGACCCATCACAGAATCTCCCATTTCACCTTCGATCTCTGCTTTTGGTGTTAGCGCAGCAACTGAGTCAATGACGATCAGATCCAGCGCTCCTGAACGGATCAGGTTTTCAGTGATCTCCAGCGCCTGCTCGCCATTGTCAGGTTGCGAGATCAAGAGATTCTCTGTATCAACACCCAGTTTTTCGGCATAAAAACGATCAAACGCGTGCTCAGCATCCACAATAGCTGCTATGCCTCCTTGCTTTTGTACTTCGGCGATGGCGTGGATCGCAAGGGTAGTTTTACCCGATGACTCAGGACCAAAGATCTCAACGATCCTTCCTTTTGGAAATCCGCCTATTCCGAGCGCCATATCCAGCGTGAGTGAGCCCGAGGGAATCGCATCCACATCTTCCACAGCCTCATCTCCAAGCTTCATGACCGCTCCTCGGCCATAGGTCTTTTCTAATTTATCAACTGTTAATTGTAGTGCTTTGAGCTTTTCTTTTGCGATATCTTTTGCCATAATCCTTGAATTTGAAGCAAATCAAATGTAGCAGAATGTAACCTATTTACACTCTGAATTCCGTATAAAAGTATTCCACAGACTTAGGCCTCTACCGCCTCGAGAATTTGCTCAGCATGTGCCTTGGTATTCACCTTGTCAAAGATCTTCTTGATCTTTCCTTCACCATTAATAACAAAGGTCTTTCGGTGGATGCCTTCATACTCTCTACCCATGAACTTCTTCGGACCCCAAACGCCATATGCATTGATGATCTCTTTTTCGGTATCCGGAAGCAGGCTAAATGGAAGGTCGTATTTCTCAGCGAATTTCTTGTGTTTGGCATCTGTATCTGCACTTACTCCAATGACCGTATATCCCTTGTCCAGCAATAGCTGGTGATTATCTCTTAGATTACAGGCTTCTTTGGTGCAACCCGGGGTATCATCTTTGGGATAGAAATACAAAATCACATTTTCTCCTTTGTGATCCGACAGCTTGACATTCTTTCCATTCTGATCAACTGATTCAAACTCTGGTGCTTTATCTCCTTCTTTCATTCCTTATTTTATTATGCTATTTGTACAACAAACGAAGCTCTAAAAGTTTCATGGAAATTCCAAAGTTTGAACTTCTTTTGACTGACATTCATTTATGTCAACAAAACTTGACCTTTGATGTACTTACTAAAGCAAGCATAGAAGAATGACCAAAAAAGAGAAAGTTCAATTTGTGATAGACACCCTGGAAGAACTGTACCCCGAAACCCCTGTTCCATTGGACCACGATGACCCATACACCCTGCTCATTGCTGTTCTCCTATCCGCCCAATGCACTGATGAGCGAGTAAACAAGATCACTCCTTTGCTTTTTCGAGAAGCGAGAACACCAGCTCAGATGGTGCTGCTGAGTGTCGAAGAAATTAAAGACATCATCAGACCTTGTGGACTTTCTCCTGCTAAATCGAAAGCTATTCACCGATTGTCAGAGATCTTACTGGAAAAACACAATGCTCAGGTTCCCAATACATTTGAAGAGCTAGAAGCCCTTCCAGGAGTGGGACACAAAACAGCATCTGTAGTGATGGCACAGGCTTTTGGCGTTCCCGCCTTTCCTGTGGATACTCACATCCATCGTTTGATGTATCGGTGGGGGCTTTCCAATGGTAAAAGTGTGGTGCAAACAGAGCGGGATGCCAAGCGACTATTTCCCAAGGAGCTCTGGAATAAACTGCATCTTCAAATCATCTTCTATGGTAGAGAACACAGCCCAGCCAGAGGATTTGACCCACGAAATGGGATCATAGAAAGTAAGATCGGTAGAAAAAGCCTCTTTAAAGGCCTTAATTAAGCAACTGCTCAAAACGCCCCACCAATTTACTCGGACGGTTTGAGTAGGCTTTAGAATAGCTGAGAATGTTGCTGATACTCCTGCTAGAAGGTTTGACTTCTTTCTGACGAAGACCTAAATCTTCCAGTAATTTTTTTTCGTTACGCGCAAATTGCGCAAGATCGTCAAGGGTAAAGGTCTTGTCCATAAGCAATATGTATTTGTGTTTATCATCGCTTATAGAACGTGACCATTTTAAGTTTAGTATGAAATGCTAAAATTTTGTCATTTCAATATTGTGCTCCTTGATCATTTTACGCAGATTGATCAACGCATAACGCATTCTACCCAAAGCTGTATTTATGCTCACATTCGTATCCTCAGCGATCTCTTTAAAGCTCATTTGCTGATACAAACGCATCTTAAGCACATCCTTTTGCTCATCTGGTAGAAACTCGATCAGCTTCTGAAGATCCTGCTTCACCTGATTGTCGAACAACTCATCTTCAATTACAGGATTATCATCTTTGATGGTATCGAAAATGTTGTACTCATCTGTAGAGTGAACCATTCTCATTCGTTTTCCTTTACGGAAATGGTCGATGACCAGGTTGTGCGCAATACGCATCACCCAGGGAAGGAATTTACCTTCTTCATTGTAATTTCCAGACTTTAAGGTCTTGATTACTTTAATGAAAGTATCCTGGAAGATATCTTCTGCGAGGTCAAGATCCTTGACCATCTTAATGATATAACCATACACTTTGTCCTTGTGCATAGCCAATAATTTCTCGAGGGCAATTTCATCTCCACGGATGTATTGCTGCACGAGTTCTTTTTCTGAAAGGGAATTCATAGACATAATATTTACGTTTTTAATTAGACTGAATATGGGGTGTGGTCTACGTAAATGTTAATCTATAGGCGTGTGATTTTGATTAAAACAATAAAAGTTTGCGTTCGTTTAGCTCTCAACGCTATTAGCAAAAGTAAGAAAAGTACTTTTGCAATCTTCTTATTTACAAATATTAACGAGTGAACGGCGAAATTAGTATAGACGACTACATCCGCATCCATGGTGCCAGGATGCATAACTTAAAGAATATCGATGTTGATATTCCTAGAAACAAATTGGTCGTTATCACCGGTCTCTCAGGTTCTGGAAAATCCTCGCTTGCCTTTGATACGCTTTATGCAGAGGGGCAAAGACGGTATGTCGAAAGCCTTTCTTCCTATGCACGACAGTTTCTTGGGAAGATCGATAAGCCTGCTGTTGACAACATCGATGGCATAGCCCCAGCAATAGCAATTGAGCAAAAAGTAAACAGTCGATCAAGCAGATCTACAGTTGGTACAGCTACTGAGATATATGATTATTTAAAGCTTCTCTTCTCCAGAACAGGAAAGATCTACTCACCTGTGAGCGGAAAAGAGGTCACTCGACAAAGCCCTGAGGATGTGTCTGATTTCATTCACGCTCAGGATGAGGGCCTAAAGGTGATGTTGAGCTGTCCTATCGACAAAAGCCTCAATGAGGCTACAGAATACTATGCTCAGGAAGGCTTTAGCAGGTTTATTCTTAACGGGAAAGCGATGCGGATCGATCAGCTCACCGGAGATGAAAAAGTTGATGAATTGGAGCTTCTCATCGACCGCTTCAGTGTTAAAAAAGAGGATGAAGATAACCAGAGCAGGATATTTGAATCAATAGAAAGAGCCTACACGGAAGGGAATGAGAACTGTCGGGTATATGTGCAGTCTGGAAATGAGTTTAAGGCATACAATTTCAACAAGCGTCTTGAACTGGATGGAATACATTTCGAAGAACCAAACCTGAACTTCTTCAGCTTCAACAACCCTTTCGGTGCCTGTAAGCGTTGCGAAGGATTCGGAAGTATCATCGGCATCGATGAAGACCTGGTGATCCCAAACAAACAACTGAGTATTTATGAGGATGCCATCGTTTGTTGGAAAGGAGAAAAAATGTCTGCCTGGAAAGAGGAGCTGATCTTAGCTGCCGACAATTTTGACTTCCCAGTTCATCGACCATATTTCGAGCTGTCTGGTGAACAAAAGCATCTTCTTTGGACGGGAAATGAATATTTCAAAGGGCTCAATGAGTTCTTTGAATACCTGGAAGAAAAATCCTACAAGATCCAGTTTCGGGTGATGCTTTCAAGGTATAGAGGGAAAACCCTTTGTCCCGACTGCGATGGAACACGTTTGAGGGCCGATGCTAAACATGTAAAGGTCAGCGGAAAAAATATCACAGAACTTGTTTTAATGCCGATCGATCAACTCTATGACTGGTTCAAAGAGCTGGAATTGGATGAATACCAGAAAAGTGTTTCGAAGCGTATTTTGACAGAGATCAATTCTCGCCTGAGATGCATGCTCGACGTTGGCCTATCGTACCTGAACTTGAATAGGCTCTCCTCTAGCCTATCGGGTGGTGAGACTCAGCGCATCAATTTGGCGACCTCCATAGGAAGTAGTCTTGTGGGGTCGATGTATATTCTTGATGAACCAAGTATTGGTCTGCACCCTAGAGACACCCAAAGGTTGATCAAGGTTCTCAAAGAGTTAAGAGATCTGGGTAATACCGTCATCATCGTTGAGCACGATGATGAGATCATACGATCAGCAGATCACGTGATCGACCTTGGTCCAGATGCTGGTTCAAATGGTGGAAGAGTTGTGTTCGACGGCAGTTTGGATGAGTTGGATCAGGCAACGGAAAGTTGGACCGCCAAATATCTTCTAGGTGAGGATACCATCGAGATTCCTTCCAGCACCAGGGCATGGAAGCATAGTATTGAAGTCAGGGGCGCCTCAGAAAATAACCTCAAGAATATTGATGTGAACTTTCCTCTTCAGGTGCTTTGTGCGGTTACTGGCGTTAGTGGCTCAGGAAAGACCTCATTGGTAAGCAGTATACTCTATCCGGGAATCCAAAAGCTTTTGGGGAATTACGGGGATAAAACAGGTGAGCATCTCGCCATTACTGGTGACTTCAACAAGATCAGTCAGGTCGAATTTGTTGATCAAAACCCTATTGGGAAATCATCCAGAAGTAACCCGGTGACCTACATCAAAGCTTATGATGAGATTCGCAGCCTCTTTGCTTCAAATCCTCTGGCTAAACTGAGAGGCTATAAAGCTGCTCATTTCTCATTTAATGTAGATGGAGGCAGATGTGACGTTTGTAAGGGTGAAGGCACCGTGACCATCGAAATGCAGTTCATGTCTGATATCAGCATGCCATGCGACAACTGTCATGGCAAAAGGTTCACGGAAGATATTCTTGAAGTAAAACACCGGGAGAAGTCGATCTCTGATATTCTGAACATGACCATTGATGAAGCAATGGATTTTTTCCGGGATGGCGATTCCAACATCGAAAAGAGAGTAGCCCAAAAACTAAAACCACTTCAGGATGTAGGTCTTGGATATGTACACCTCGGTCAATCATCCAATACGCTTAGTGGTGGTGAGGCTCAGAGAATAAAACTTGCTTTTTACCTCACCAAAGGTGAAGTGGACGATGAAGATCGCATCCTTTTCATTTTTGATGAACCCACCACCGGACTTCATTTTCACGACATCAGCAAGCTGCTTAAATCGTTTAATGCACTCATTGAACTTGGACATTCAGTGATCGTGATCGAACACAATATGGAAGTGGTAAAAAGCGCAGACTGGGTTATTGACCTTGGTCTGGAAGGTGGAGATGCCGGCGGTCAGATCATTTTCGAAGGTCTTCCCTCTGACTTAGCTCAGAAAGAAGAATCTCACACTGGAAAGGCACTCAAAGCCCTATTTAGTAAATGATCAACTTTTTCCTGGAAGTCTGATCTCTTTGCAGTTCAACAAAATAGACTCCCGAGGAAAGGCCTCTTATGGCCGTTGTACTTCCATTCCCGGATATTTCTTCGATCCTTATGAGTTTGCCCTGACTATCAAATATTTTGAGCATAGATGGACCTTCACTGAACATTCGAATGAACACCTCTGCTCCTGCTGGATTTGGAAAAATGATAAAACCATTACCATTTTGCTCATGTAAACTCACATTCTCCAATTGAATGTTCGTATTGCTGGAGTCGATACAGTTATTGGTATCTGTCACCTGAAGGCTAACCTGATAAAGCCCATTGCTGTTGTAAACATGAACAGCATTGAAGTTGGTGTCCGTATTCCCATCTCCAAAATTCCAGAGATAAGATATCAGATTCGTATCCGCAGCCATGAATTCATAGGTAGCTACCAATGTATTGTTCACGCTGAATTGCGCATCGGGATCAGGCAGGATTCGCACACTTGATGTGGCTGTATCCAGACAAGATGCACTTGACTCCATGATCAGGCTGATATCATATGAACCAGGACTCGCATAAGAGTGGGTTTGAAGCGAATCCATTCCAAGGTTTCCATCACCAAAGTTCCAGGTTCGCATTTGTCCAGGCAACATCATACTTGTATCGCTCAACTCTAACAGATTGCTCCCCAAACAGAACAAGGTGTCATTTTGTAAGAAGCCTGCTTTTGGCTGCGGATGAATATTCACAACTCTCAGCATGCTATCCTTACAAGAATTCATCAGCTCTAAATACAGCCCAATTTGATAGCTTCCAGCCTGAGCATATTGATGATTTAGACTGGAGTCTGCGGATGTGGCTCCATCTCCCAGATCCCACAAACGGCTCTGAAGCTGGTAACTTGAGCTATCAAAGAGATGCATGGCATGACCCCTGAAACATTGGCTGCTATCAAGGCTAAAGGATACATCTGGAGATTCCAGGACCTCCAGGTTTATGAAACTTGAATCAAAACAGGATTGCGATGTACTATCAAATAATTTGATCAGATAGTTTCCTGTTTGCTGGAAATCAATGATCAGTGTGTCAGATGATCCCAAAGTTTGAGATGCATTCGACCAGCTGGAGGTGAATGTTCCCTGATTGATCTGACTTGTTCTTACCAGACTAAACTCATTCACATTTAAACACTGAGTAGTATCATTCAGGGCAAGAAGCGAACTTCTGGGTCGTGCATTCACATCAATGCTGATCATTTGGCTCGTATCCATGCACGACCAATAATCTGCAACAACATAATAGTCGCCACTATCCCTTAAACTAATTGCATTCTTAAAGATCGCAGTATCTCCAAGGGCCTGAACAACGCTCTGGTTTTGATACCACTTGTATTGAGTGATGCTTGAAGCCAGTGTGTCGTTCAAATGAATTGATAATTCATCATCTTCACAAAACACCGAATCATTTTGACTCAGTGAAATACTTGGCCAGCCTCCAACATAAATGTTCTTTGTTTCAGATGGATTGTCATTCAGTTTTACTGAAACCTGATGAACTCCCGATTGAAGAAATGCGATATCATGAGGGCCTGGGCCAGTGGCACTAGCCACGCTGGCGTCCTGACCAAAATTCCAAATAATGCTATCCACTCTTCCCATTAGTGAATCAGCCTGGAATCGAACACTATCAAAACGACAAATGGTATCCAGGTCGCTCAGCAGTTGCAGTGAAGACTTATTGAAGTAGACCAGATAGTCTTCAGACTCTCCATACCCAAGACCTTTACATGGGTCGTCATTGATGTCCAAAAAATCTGATACCACCCTCATTCTGAGATAGGTATTGAAAAGAGGCTGACTGTAGGTTCTTAAGGTATCTCTGTGCGTTGTTCTTACTTTTGGCATGGATGAAACCAACTCTGCCGTATCGAGAAAATCACCATCTCCATTATAATCAATGTAAACATCTACAAACTCATCATTCCAGTTTCCTGTGATCACCTCTAAAGCATAGCTACTATCTGCGTGCAGGTCAATCACTCCCCTACAAGTATAGTCCTGATTTGAATTCTGACCATCATAACCTCCTGAACTGTAAGTCTCACCAGCTAAACTCACCCTAAAGATCCCGATACCATATCGCGCAGCGTTGGTGGTAGTGGTCACACAGTTGGCGGTGGTAGAGGTATCTAAAGCGCGAAGGAAGTTCTTCTTGAAAACAGTATCTGAGCCATTACCGTTGGTGGCTATCAGCGTCACATCATAATAGCTTGCGCTATCAAGCCTTAACTCAAGTGATCTACTGGTCAACGAACCTGACAATAAGGTATAGGTAGAGGGGCTAATGGTCCATTGGAAGCTGTTTGGCATGTAGGCAGACCTGCTTTCCATTGTGATGGTATTCCCCATACATTCACTATTCTGGCTTACATTGATACTCGCAATTGGTTTTTTGGTGCCATCGTCATAAAGATCACTCGACCAGAGTCCTCGACCATAAGTAGCTGCTCTCAATAAACTTAGTGCCGGGATAAGGGTGTCATATTGAATCTCTAATTCTGTTACCGAAACGTCAGTAGGCAGACCTGTTGCAAAATTCACCCAGTTGGTCATTGCAGAATCTTTATAATAAACCCCAGGTGTTCCTCCTACATAGATCCCTTCATTGCTAAATCGGTCATAAACCAGGGTTCGCAATGTCACATTGGGAAGGTTGCCGGAGATATTTGTCCAATTCTGTCCAAGGTCCGTTGACTTATAGATCCTGCGGTTCTGAAGCATATACACTACACTATCCTTGAATGGGTGACATTCAATATCTGTAATGATGGAGTTAAATGGTAGGTTAGCGGTAAGATCGGTCCAGGTAGGTGTGCTGTCATTGATATTCGTCGACAAAAACAACTTGCGATCAGCTCTTGCCATGAATAGGATATCCGTGTTGGCATCTGACTGCTCCAAAACGCGAAGGGTACTGTTGTTTGTACCTACGAGGTTATTTGAGATCTTGGTCCAGGCGACGCTAGAATTGGGAGTCGACCTCACATTGGTGGACCTCCAAAGGTTACGATAGCCTATGAACATGGTGTTCTGGTCGTTTTCATGTAAGATATAAGGGGTAACCCAGGCGCCAGACTCCGTGATCCCATTCGATCCATTTCTGGCAATCGTTCCAAAAGAAGTACCTCCATTCGTGGACCTTCTCACACTTCCAAAATACAGCGCTCCATACATATATTGGCCATTCTCAGGGTCAACGATGCACTCCATTCCATCTCCCCCGATCTCTGTGATCCAGCTATTTCCACCATAATAAATAGCGGTACCATTATCCTGATATCCACAGATCACCGCATCGGGATTATACTTTGCCTGGCCGATCTTGTAAACCTCGCTAATGGCCATTCCACTTGAAATATCGACCCAATTATTCCCCTTCATTGAGTAGTATAAACCACCATCATTTCCAGAATAGAGCCTCTTTCCGTCGTCAGAAAACTCCAGGGCATGTTGATCAGCATGAATAGCATCTACTCCTCTTCCAACCCAATCTGCATTGATCGTCCAGGTCGCCCCTCCATCCGTTGATCGGAAAACATTGATTCCCCCACCGTAAACGATGTCCTTATCATCAGGATCAACAGCCACATCCAGATCATACCAGGCCTGACCACTATTACCACTACCGTTGGTAGAGTAGTCCATAATATTTGGCGTGGTACTTCTTGTGGTGAAATTGAGTCCTCCATCGGTAGATCGATACATTCCCTGAAAAACGCTTCCCTGGCAGAGTAGTAAATAAACGTATTGAGAATCGGCTGGTGTAACTCCGATCACTCCGCGTGTGCCAGATGCTATTCCGCTGGTGATCTGTGTCCAGCTCGCACCGTGATTCGAACTTCTGTAAAATCTTCCGCCTTCTGTTGCGTAGGCGATCTGAGGATTGTTTGGCATGAATACGATGTCTTTGTAGTGCCGTGTATTAGAACTAACCCTGCTCCAGGAAGTGGCTGCATTGGTAGTTCGGTATATTCCTTTACTTGTCGCTGCAAGTATGGTGTCTGTATCGAAAGGATTGATCGCCAACATTCCAACGATCACATTCCCCATGCCTGTGTTTGCTTTCTGCCAGCTAACCCCGGCATCAGTGCTTTTTAGCACTCCTGCCTGTGAACGATTCCCCGCATCTCGATCTCCTGTTCCAGCATAAACGATATCGGGGTCGTGTGGGTCGAAGCGAATATTCGAAACCTGCATGCTCAGCAAGGTATCCGAGTTCGAAACCCATGTAGAGCCATGATCGGTGGTTCTCCAGATTCCTCCATTTGAAGCCCCCACGATAATGGTGGCCGTATCTGTTGGATGCAAGCCAACACAGTTCAAGCGACCCATGCCGTTGGGTTGGCCAGTTCCATTGTTGGGTAAGGCAATTGGGCCAAGGTTTGTCCAGGCTCCATTTGTTGACTGTACCACATTCCCACTTCCAAATTGAGCTGTATTGTTCGGGGTGTACTGTTGCTCAAACTGACGGAAATCCCGCTCCATTTTATTTCTGTCTGGGTAGGTTCCATCAGGATTCACTTCCTGTTCCATGAACCACTCCCATCTTTTGAATGGTTTGTATCCGTTTCCTTTGTCCTGAGGCCTTCCATCCCAATATTGCTCAAAAGCATTTTGTGTGGCATAGAAATTGGCATTGGGATCTTGCATCATCTCTATCCAATAAGGGTAAGAAGATGTATCTTGCGTTTGTTGGGCTTGAAGTCCAGGAATTGATGCTGACAGCAAGGTCAGCAGGCTTATAAAGTAGTGCTTCATGAAAGAGAAATTCCTTCAAAATTAATCGAATGCGAACACAGACGATCATTACTTTTTGTTTGCTGATCATTTCAGCATCTCTTTTCGCTCAGCAGAAGTGGAAATCAGATAAACGGGTCCTAAAGCAGGAGTTTTCAGCAATAAGCATGGATGGGACCACAGTTTGGGTCGGAAAATATGAGGTGAGCAATTTCCTTTTCAAGCAATTTCTCAATGACTCAGGAAATAAAACAGATACAAGCATGTCAGGTGTTCCAGAGCACCTAAAAGGCTTTTTTAAATTATATCAAAAAAGTCCAGTTTTTGCTCAATATCCTGCCGTTAACCTCAGTTATGATCAGGCTTTAGCTTTCTGTACCTGGTATGAGTCGAAACTCAATTCCGTATCAAAGAGCTCAAAGGTTTACAAGGTATCCTTGCTAAGCGAATCGGAATGGAAGGTAGCGGCAAGAGGAGGAAACCCAGATAATATCTTCCCCTGGGAAGGTTTATCATTGAGGAATGAAAAAGGGCTTTTTAGAGCCAACTTCACGTTCATTCCTCAAGCCTGGATCAAAAGAAATGAGGAGGTTTTTGAGGTGGTTAGGATCAAATCAAAAGCAACAGCAATGTTGAGGCATGATATCATCTCACCGGTCGCTTCCTATTGGCCGAATGAATTTGGACTTTACAATATGGCTGGGAACGTGGCTGAACTTTTGAGCGATGGGAAGATCATTGGTGGAAGCTGGAAGGATACAGGCTATTACATGATGATCAACGCTCCAAGTCCATATAAAAAAGCCGACTTGCCGGCTCCTTATGTGGGTTTCAGATTGAAAGTGACTGAAAAACCCTAGGCTCGTCCTAGAGTAAATGAAAAGGTTGAGCCTTCTCCTTCATCGCTTCGGACATTGATCTTTTGGTTAT
>CBFHWY010000077.1:0-12448 GCA_965659675.1 Salibacteraceae bacterium
CAAGGCTTTTTGCAATGACAACTGAATGAAGAAAAACAGCAGGTTGAGTTACTCTGGTTTCCTTTAATTCATCGGCGCTTCCCTCAAACATGATCTTTGTGATCTCAAATCCGAGGATCTCATTAGCACGCTCAAAAAGTTCTTTTGCTTCTGGGCTAGCGTCATATAGCTCTTTACCCATTCCGCTGAATTGTGATCCCTGTCCTGGAAATACGTAGGCTTTCTTAGTCATTATTGTCCGTAATATTCAACATAATTATTCTCTGTTTCGATCAGCTTGATGTAATGGAGCTCAGCCCCATAGGATGCAATGGTATCTGCGAGCTGATCCCAAATGGCAATGGCCAGATTTTCTGTGGAAGCCATTTGGCCTTTCATGAATTCGACATCCATATTAATATTCTTGTGATCCAATTTTTCGATCACGCGATCTTTGATTTCCCTGCTGAGATCTTTCAGGTCCATCACAAAACCTGTAACTGGATCTGGTTCACCTTTTATGGTGACATATAGCTCATAATTATGACCATGCCAGTTCTTATTACTGCACTTTCCGAAGACCTCTTCGTTCTTCTCATCAGACCATTCCGGTCTCCACAGCTTGTGAGCTGCATTAAATCTTTCTCTTCTCGTTACAAATACCACTCTTGTTCATTAATGGTCACAGCGCAAATATATGGGGAATGCTACATTTGAAGGGCCATCTTTAATACACAAAGTGGAATGATTTTAGTCACAGGAGCTGCAGGATTTATCGCAAGCTGCATGGTTAGCAGGCTTAACGATGAAGGATTTAGGGATATCGTTATTGTAGATAATTTTATTCCAGACAATAAGAAGCAAAACTGGCAAGGAAAAGATTATCGCGAAAGAGTGGATCGTGCCGAACTTGAACAATGGCTAGAAAAAAACAACGAACATCTCGAGTTCATTTTTCACCTAGGGGCTCGAACCGATACCGCGGAATTTGATCTCGAGTTGCTCAATGAGCTCAATCTTTCATACAGCAAGATGATCTGGAAGGCATGCGTGAAGTATGCGATTCCACTTGTATATGCATCCTCTGCCGCCACTTATGGTATTGGAGATAAGGGATATTCAGATGATCACGAACTTTGCTTTGATCTGGAGCCACTAAATCCCTACGGTGTTTCAAAAAATGACTTTGATAAATGGGCACTAGAACAAAAGGAAAAACCCTTTTTCTGGGCTGGTCTGAAGTTCTTTAATGTATATGGTCCCAATGAATATCACAAAGGTAGAATGGCCTCAGTGATATTCCACGCATTTCGTCAGATCAATGAAACGGGGAAGATGAACTTATTCCAGTCACACAAAGAGGGAATCGCAGATGGGGAACAGCAAAGAGACTTTGTTTATGTGAAGGACGTCTGTGATGTGATGAGTTTTCTCATGCATCATCGCAAGGCTTCTGGAATTTACAATCTGGGAACGGGTCAGGCTAGAAGCTTCAGGGAACTGACAGAAGCGAGCTTTATGGCCATGGATAAAGAACCGAATATAGCTTTCATTCCGACCCCTGAGGATATCAGAGATAAATATCAGTACTTCACTGAAGCTGATATGTCAAAACTTCGCTCCATTGGCTATCAAAAGCCATTCACATCACTTGAAGATGGGGTAAGGGAGTACGTAAAGGAGTATCTGAAAAAGGGACCTGCTTACCTCTAGAGATTCTCTTTGATCTCACCTAAAAAGGATTTTACTTTTGTCAGTGATTCGATCAACTCAAGATTGTTCTCCAGGGCTTTTCGGTCTTCTTTTAGTTTCATTTTTGCTCCCTCCAGCGTGAAACCTCTTTCTTTCACCAGGTGGTAGATCAGCTTGAGGTTGTCAATATCCTTGTCGGTGAATAATCGGTTTCCTTTGGCGTTCTTCTTTGGCTTGAGAACATCAAATTCTTTTTCCCAGTACCTGATCAATGAGGCGTTTACATCAAACATTTCTGATACCTCTCCTATGGAGTAATACAGCTTCTTTATTTCCTTCTTTTTGTAGGGCATTAGTCAAAGCTTTGTGATGCAGAAGCAGAAATATCGATGAGTCTATCGTATTCTTCGGGACTCAGGTCGTTGAAATAATAGTTGATCGGATTGAGCTTCTGGCCATTCTTCATCACTTCATAGTGCAGGTGAGGACCACTTGAGAAGCCAGTGTTTCCTACAAAACCAATTACGTCTCCTCTTTTCACTTTCTGACCTTCTCTTACCTGAAAATCACTAAGGTGAGCATAAAGTGTTTCGTAGCCGAAGCCATGGTCGAGGATGATATGATTACCATATCCCCTTTTCGATTGTTTTATCTCCTTTATAACAGCATCGCCGGTAGCGTATACTTCTGTGCCAGTATTTGCGGTAAAGTCCATTCCGAAGTGCATCTTTCTGATCTTGAGAATAGGATGGATCCGCATTCCGTAACCTCCAGCAGCTTTTTTTAAGTCCATGTTTGAAACTGGTTGTATGCTAGGAATGGATGACAACATCTTCTCCTTATTTGTTGCCAATTCGTAAACCTTATCAAAGCTCTTCGACTGAATATAAAGCTGCTTCGTAAGCTGATCGAGTTTTTTTGTGGTACGAATGACCAACTCGCTATTATCATAACCCTCTAAATGCTGGTACCTGTTCACCCCTCCAAAGCCGGCTTTTCTGACATTGAATGGGATAGGCTCAGCTTCAAAAACAACCCTGTAGATGTTATCATCGCGATATTGCACGTCTTTAAGCACTGATTCGACCTGATCAAGCTTCTTATTCAATACCTCATATTGCAGGGCTAATTGCTCATTTTCACGCTTCAGCATCTTCTCCTTGGGAGAATCAAAGAATAAATATGTAAGGATCACAAAGAAGACAGCAAAAACACCGCCTGTGATCACAAAGCTCAATAGGTTGAGCAGACGTGATCTGAATGTGGGTTCAATCCGCTCGTACGAGAGCGTCTTAGTGTTATATCTGTACTTTTTACCGGCCATGACATAAGGCGTCAAGCGCCCAGTTAGCAAGTGCAAAATTAAGTAATTCAACTAACTTTGCCAGCCGCTTAAGGATTTATAACACTAATAGCAAGTTAATTACCGCATGAGTTGGTCTTCTCAAAGTATTCGAAGTCGTTTTACGCAGTTTTTCAAGGATAAGGAGCACAAGGCGGTTGCCTCTGCTCCCATGGTGATCAAGAATGATCCAAGCCTGATGTTCACTAACGCGGGAATGAATCAGTTCAAGGATATTTTCATTGGAAATAAGGAAGCTAAAGCGCCTCGACTCGTAAATTCCCAAAAGTGTTTGAGGGTTTCTGGTAAACACAATGACCTGGAAGAAGTAGGAGTAGATACCTACCATCATACCATGTTTGAGATGCTGGGGAATTGGTCTTTTGGTGATTATTTTAAAGAAGAGGCAATTGTCTGGGCATGGGAGTTTCTTACCAGGGAATTGGAGATTGATGAGAAGCTGCTCTATGTGACGGTATTTGAAGGAGATAAGGAGGACAAGCTCGAACTCGATCAGGAAGCTGTTGACCATTGGAAGAAGCATGTAGCTGAAGAGCGAATACTGGCTTTCGGCAAGAAAGATAATTTCTGGGAGATGGGAGAAGTGGGTCCATGCGGGCCTTGTTCTGAGATCCATATCGATCTTCGCTCTGAGGAAGAAAAGAAAAAGGAACCGGGTAAACATCTGGTGAATCAGGATCATCCGCAGGTGATCGAGATCTGGAACCTGGTATTCATTCAATATCAGCGAAGCAAATCAGGTGAGCTTTCATTACTCCCAAATAAACATGTGGATACAGGTATGGGTTTGGAACGCTTATGCCGTGTTCTGCAGAATAAGGATTCAAATTATGATATCGATCTTTTTCAGGGGATCATCAGTCACTCTGAGAAGCTCAGTGGACTTGAATATGGAAAAGATGAAGAGAAGGACATCGCATTCAGAGTGATCGCAGATCACATCCGACCGGTTTGTTTCTCTATAGCGGAAGGTCAGCTTCCTTCGAATACTGGTCCGGGTTATGTGATTCGAAGAATACTCCGAAGAGCCGTACGATATGCTTACAGCAAGCTTGAAGTGAAGGATGCTTTCTTGTACAAGTTGATCGATGATGTGGTCAGCAGTTTTGCCGATGCCTACCCTGAATTAGAAAAGAACAAATCACTGATCAAGAAAGTCGTTCATGAAGAAGAAGAGTCTTTTTTGAGAACCCTTTCTCAAGGGCTTAAAAAGATCGATGAGCTGATCAAAAAGGGAAAGGTCAGTGGTAAAGAAGCATTTGAACTCTACGACACTTACGGCTTCCCAATAGACCTTACTCAACTCATCGCGCGTGAACACGACATTGATGTAGATCTAGAAGAATTCAATGAAGAATTGAACAAGCAAAAGGAACGATCACGTAGTTCTGCTCAAAAGGACCAAAGTGACTGGACGGTGCTCCACGAGGAAGAAGACTCGAACTTTCTCGGCTATGATCAATTGGAAACAAAGGCCAGATTGCTTCGATATCGAGAAGTAAAAGAAAAAAAGAGGTCCTATTATCAGCTTGTATTCAACCAAACTCCGTTTTACCCAGAAGGAGGAGGTCAGGTTGGTGACAAGGGTATTCTTCGATCCAATAATGATGCTCAGGTAGATATTTGGGATACGAAGAAGGAAAATGACACAATCCTACATTTCTGTAATGAATTACCCGAGCTGGAATCTTCAGGTGAGCTCCTTCTTCAAGTAAGGTCTGGAAGGCGTCATGAAACGGCTAAGAACCATTCTGCAACGCATCTTTTACATTATGTTTTAAGAGAGATACTCGGATCACATGTGGAACAGAAGGGTAGTTTGGTTCATCCCGATTATTTGCGTTTTGATTTTTCCCATTTCGAAAAGATCGATGATGAAAAACTAAAGTCTATAGAGAACAGAGTGAACGAGCTGATAAGGGAAGGTATCGATATTGATGAAAAGCGTTCCATTGCTCTTGAAGAGGCTAGAGCAGCTGGCGCGATGTCGCTTTTTGGAGAAAAGTATGGTGATCAGGTGAGAATGATCTCATTTGGCCCGAGTAAAGAGCTTTGCGGTGGCATTCATGTATCCAATACCCGTGACATAGGATATTTCATTCTCGAAGCAGAGAGTTCAATAGCGTCTGGTGTTCGCAGAATAGAAGCGCTTACGGGAGAAAAGGCCTTCAATCGTATCTCAGGTGACCTTGAACTAATAAAGGAGCTTAATCGCTCGCTCAATAAGCCTAAGGATCTTTTATCAGCTGTGAATGATCTAAAAACGAAGTTGAAGGAACAGGAAAAAGAGATTGAATCACTGAAAAGTGCACAGCTAAAACATCTAAGCTCTGAGCTTGAAGATAAATTCGAAGAAATTGGAAAGTATGCTGTGCTTACCGAAAAACTGCAGATCGATCCTAAAGAGATACGAAACCTAGGCTTCCAGCTGAAGGATGGTGCTCATTCAAGATTTATTGTTCTTGCAAGTGCAGCAGGGAAGAAGGTGAGCTTAAGTGTGTTCCTTTCCAGGGATCTTGTGGATGCAGGGCTTGATGCTCGAAACATTCTCAATGAAATTGCCCCATTGATCAATGGCAGGGGAGGAGGACAGGCATTTTTTGCAACAGCAGGCGGATCAGATGCTGCTGGAATAGGTTCCGCTTTCGATAAGGCGAAGACCCTTCTATAGCTCGAAGAAAGATTTCCTTCGCATATCCGTATCACCAAAAGTTAAGGCATAAAAAAAGGGAACCATTATGGTTCCCTTTTTATTGTGTTTTATTCTGTGTTTACTCTACAGTCAATTTCTTGATCACTGTAGCGTCGTTCAATGCTACTCGAACCATGTAAACTCCTTTTGACAGATCACTAAGATCGATTTGCTCAGTGCTGGTAGCGTTTACAGTACCAAGCTCTTTTGCAAATACCACCTTACCGTTGATATCTGTAACCTCAAGGTTTACATTCTCAGAAGCTTCAAGCTGAACGTTCACCATTCCGCTAGATGGGTTAGGATATACTTTCACTAGCTTGTTAGCAAGCTCCTCAGAGATTCCAATAGCTGTTGTTCCAACTTCATCCTGCTCAGAAACTGAACCACAAAGAGTAGTTACTTCAAGGATGACAGTATAATTACCCTGGAACTGATACAGTTTTGTTGGGCTTTCTTGTGTAGAAGAAGTTCTGTCACCGAAATCCCACATGTACTGGAATCTTGGGTGTGTAGAATCAGGAGTAAATGTAAAGGTCTGTCCGTCTCTCTGCGTAGCAGTGAACTCAGCCACTGGAGCAGGAGAGTTATCGATAGTCAATGTATCGTAAGACATACAGCTGTTATCATTTACTTCGATTACAAGAAGATTAGCTTCATCCCATCCAAGAAGAACGTTGTTAGAAGTATTTGTACTTCCGTCGTTGAATCCAGTCCAGGAGTAAGTTACTCCAGTTCGTGGATCAACACCAGACTCAAGACTCAAGAACTGACCTGGACAAAGGATAGTATCTCTTGTTGAAAGGTTCATTTGAGCACTTTCAGAGATCATTACTTCGATCGTGTCAGAACTTGGACATCCGTATTGGTCAACTGCGTCAACGATATACTCGCCTTCGTCATCAACCATGATACTTTGTGATGTTTCTCCATTATTCCAGTTATAGCTTGCGTTCATTAGACTCGCACCAACTGAGATCATGTCTCCGTCACAGATTAATGTATCGTTTGAGCTTAGCTCAACTACATCTGGATGGTCAACCATTACTGTATCTTCAGCAACACCACAGTTGTTTCTCAAAGAGAAGCTGTAAGAACCTGGTTGGTTCACCATGATGGTAGAAGAACTGTCTCCAGTACTCCATACAACAGACACACCTGTAAGACCACCTGGAACTTCAAGTGATACAGTATCACCTGGACAGAATTTCTGATCTGCTCCTAGCGTTACAGTAGCAAGACCAACAAATTCGTCAACCCCAATGTCAGGATTGTTCGGATCTCTCATATCGCCGTCTTTATCATACATATTAGAGTAGCTCACATCTGCTGCTCCATCAAGAGCCGCGTTACAAACACTCAAGTCTGACAATCCAGTAGAAGCAGAACCTACTTCAGCGAATGCTGGGTCTACGTTCACTGATCTAGAATCATATCCAGCATTATTTTGCCAATCAGCCATGTTGGTGTAACCAAAGCCATTGTAGCTGGCAAGAATGAATCCTGTAGCATAGATGTTGTTATTGTTAGAAGAGATCACTGTGGAGTTTCCGTCATAACGCAATGCCTGACCAGATCCATAACTGATCACATTGTTGTTGTGAACTCTAATAGCTCCTGCATCTCTTAAGTAAAGACCATAAGCATCAAATGATGAGCTTCTAACTACAAATGAGTTATTTGTGATATCAGTAAATCCAGTTCTGTATAGATACATTCCCCAGATATTACTAGCACTCCATGTTTGACCAATACTAAAGCTGTTATTGTCGATCACATTTCGTGTTCCAGCATTTGCTGTGGACTCAAACATATACACTCCATAACGTGGCCATTCATCTGTACC
The DNA here is from genome assembly GCA_965659675.1 of Salibacteraceae bacterium. Taxonomy (GTDB): domain Bacteria; phylum Bacteroidota; class Bacteroidia; order Flavobacteriales_G; family Salibacteraceae; genus CBFHWY01. Next base: position 7,573 of record CBFHWY010000077.1, read on the forward strand.
TGGATGGAAAACATTGTCTTTGATCTCCATTGGCTCATCTGAGTAATAGCTATAGATACCGTATCCAAAAGTGTAAGTAGAACTAGACATGATATCGTTTCCATTGATCTTAGAACCACTGTTGTAATACAGGTCAAAAGCCATGTAATAAGGATCCCTGATGATGTTATCCTCAAAGATACTATGGTCACCACCTCTGTCAAAGTTCACAGAAGTACCACCACCTTCAAGTTCACATCCTATGATCTCATTGTGATGAGGGTTTGTTCCCTGAAAACTATTCCATTGGTTATTCACAAGTGCAGCATAGTAGCTGGTAGTTTGTGAGTTAGGATTACCCTTGATCAGACAATTGCGAACCCTGTTGTATGCCGCATCATCTTCATAAGCAACTACAGTTGAATAAGAAGTTGATGATGTAGGATCTACAACCAGATCAAGATCATCAAAAATGTAATAGTCTGCATTGTTTCCAAACCTGATCACATAGTTGTCATTCGTACCTGTATTTGTATGAGTTATTGTTGCCCTTCCACTCGCATTAGGATTGGTAGTAAAAATAACCGGTGCTTCCCATGACATATTATTCAACCTATTCAGGGTCACTTGCTCATTAAACGGTAATGAGTCATCCAGATAGATGTAGGTAGTATCACAAACCGCCCCAACACTGTCGAGGAACTGAACTGCGGTTGCGATGTCTGAGAAGTCATCAGTAGTATCTAATCCAACTGTGTAAGATCCGCTAACACCAGGTGCCATAACAACAAGTACGGTGTCGTCGGAACTATTTGTATCAGGTACTCCATTTGGATTAACGCTCCACATTAGCAGTGTATCACCTACTTTAAATCCACCATTCAGTGAATATGTGTATGTGTAGGTATTCGTATCAACTGATGTTGGAGGAATATTCCCAGTCCAATTATTTGTGGATAATGGGAATGTATTCACGTTTGGCAGCGTATTCCAATTAAGCGGTTTCACTATACCTCCAATTTCAAGGCTAGTAAGCGGTTTCAAACCTAGGTTACCTATTCGATACTCAATTTGAGTAGCTCCTGCGCAAAGTGGATTGGTAGGTGAGAGAATCTCATCGAGCCTTGCACTATTGTTCAATGGAATCTCAATGGTATAGTCCTCTGCGTCGAGATAGTTGACCTGTCCACAAGCCGAGGTTGCCTGGCTAGTACCTGAGGCAATAATACGCATTCTGAACTTTCCTACTGCATTACCAGGAACGTTTACAGAATATGTTCGAGTGCATGTACCAGTTCCACAATACCACAGCGCAATTCTTTCATTTGTGGTATTGAATTGGCCGTCCTGATTCCAGTCAACGTAGATTCCGTTGTACCAACTAGAACGTACGGTGACATTAAAGGAACTACCAGGTGTTGCACTGACAGTATATTGACCTGTGTAGTCATATACCTGGCCATATTGACCTCCAGTAGCATTGCTGAAGTTCGTAACACCACCACTGGTGCTTACAGTTTGCAGGTTCGAAATGGAGGACGTCCATCTAGACGACATTCCACAAGCGCTCACCTGGGCGTAACTCTCCCCAATAAAGAGGAAGAGAGCTGCTGCCGCAAGAACTTTGTATAAATTTCTCATAATTCGGATTTTTCAGTTGTTATGGGCAATTATTGGATGTTAATTTTTTGAATGCTAGACTTATCGTCTCCAGTCACTCTTACGAAATAAACTCCAGAAGACAAGTTATCAAGCTCAACTTCTACTTTGTTTATTCCAGGCGTGACGTTGTTCAATTCATTTGCATAGATCACTTTTCCTTCCATGCTCAACACTTCTAGTTTATAGTCACTAGCAGATGCCTTCATAGTAACAGTGAAGTTACCACCGTTAGGATTTGGATATACATTGAATTGTCCAACTTCGAGATTTTCAGCGAATCCAGGCAGTGCACCAATGCTCACGATATCTTCATAAACATCTGTTCCGCAATCGTTCTCAACAAATAGTTGAACTCTGTAACGATTTGGACCTGGATAGATATGTACTGGGTTAGCTGCAGTTGAGCTATCGCCGTCTCCGAATACCCATAGGTAAGAGTTGGCATCAGTTGACATATCGTTGAATGCTACAGAATAGTATTGGTTGAAGTAGCTGAACTCAGCATTTGGCTCTTCTACAACATCAACCATGATATCATCTGTACTCTGACATCCGAAGTTGTCAACGTAGCTCACAATGTAGTTACCGCTTGTTGAAGCAAAGATCACTGGTCCGGTTTGTCCCGTAGGAGACCAGAAGTATGTTCCCTGACCAACATTCGCGTTAATGGTATATGTGTTTCCTGCACAGAAAGCAGTGTCAGCTGGCAGAGATACTGCTCTTGATTGTGTAACAGCTACTGTATCAGTAGTAACACAGCCGTAACTATCAGTTACTTCAACCGCATAAACACCTCTTGCTGCAACATTCAATGTTGGAGTAGCTGCTCCAGTTGACCATGCATAATTTGCGTTTGGTACTTGTGGATCAAGCACGATGCTAGTATTGGCACAGATATGAGTATCGTTCTGCAAAGTTGCAGGTGCATTTTCCGTGATCGTGATAGAATCAATTGCCTGACCACAAACGTTCGATGCAAATACTCGGTATGTACCCGCTGTACTTACTGTGAATGTAGGAGAAGGCTGGAAGTTATTCCAGATCGCGAAAGATCCATCATTCAACAATGCGTTGAATGTGATCTGATCTCCTTTACAGATCACAGTGTCTGCTGGTAAAGCAAAGTTTGCAGGTGCAGTGAACTCATCCGCTCCAATATCAGGAGTAGATGTGTTTCTCATTTGACCTTGGATATCCATAGTAACGTATGTACTGATTCCGGCATCATCCAGGTCTGCAGCACAAACCTTAAGGTCTGTCATTGAGTAGAACAATGGATCCACAGATACTGAACTCATGTCCAGACCGGTAGTTGTTTGCCAGTCAGCAAAGCTTGTAAAGTTTCTGCTATCGAATCTGGCAACTTGTGTACCGTTTGAGTAGTAGTTATTATAGTCAGAATAAGTTAGAGAATAAGAACTATACACCTCAATAGCGCGACCACCTCCCATATTTGCGAAGTTGTTGTTGCGCAATTCATTGGCACCACCACCATTGATGTAAACAGTAGCACTTCCAGTTCCAAAACCTTCCATAGCCACTGTATTGTGGTTGATATCCATGAAACTAGTGTTATTCATCCAGAATCCTCTGTATGTATTACCACTGTTGCTGTTTCCAATGTGCATCTGGTTGTTAGCGATCTTGGCGTAAGAAGATGACAATGATGAAACATTGTTCATTCTGATACCATAAGCTGGCCAGTCACCTCCATTTTCAAAGATGTTGTAAGAAACTTCCATTTGACCATTACTGTTCTCAATGTAAATTCCTTCACCGCTACCATAAGAAGAAGAAGAAGTAATATTGTTGTTTTTGATCACATAGTCTTTCACATAATTAAAATGTACTCCTCTGCGATATGGATCATTGATCATGTTATCATATACCATGATGTTGTTGTTTTCATTAGGTGTATTACCTCCTATTGAAACTGCATGTGAACCTCCATCAATTGTGTTATTTCGAATCACGATACCATTCTGAGAAGTCTGGTCACCTCTGATTGCTGATGCATCAGTACTAGTAGAGTTAGTGGTAGCATTCTCGATCACACAATTTTGAACTGTGATGTTATCGTTATCGTTGATCATCCAGATTGTCGCTCTACCATTATTAGTGTTGCGGATCGTCAGATCTTCGAAGATGTAATTATCACCTCCGTCGATAGTAACTGTTGCAGGAGCACCTGATCTTATATCTACCAGACTAGCATCTCCGTTCATTCCTCTGAAGATAACTGGTCTCATCGATGATGAACCAACTAATGAAGGAAGCGTGATAGACTCAGCATAACTTCCATCAGCGATCTCAAAGATCACAGTGTCACAAATTGCTCCAACACTATCCAATAGGTGTTGTGCGTCAGACAGTGCACCATAATCGTATCCATTTGGATTTCCACCGGTAGTATCACCCACAGTGAAAGTACCCCTGATACCTTCAGTAAGACCTACCATAAGTGTATCATCATTCAAGATAGAGTCTGTTACACCGTTAGGTTGATCTACCCAAAGTACAAGTGTGTCACCGTTAACAAAGCCCGTAGTGTAGTTACCAGCGTTAAAGCTCGCATCCTGGTTAGGGTTCAGGTTACCATTATACGTGTAAGTTGTAAGTGGAGTAGATCCACCACCAAGGTGACGAACTTCACCAACTACATTGAATGTATTCAGGTTACCAGTACCTACGTTCAGGATACTTACATCGTAAAGTCCACCAAGTGCACAAATTGGATTAACGGGGTTGTCAATCGAAATAAGCGATACTGAGTTTCTTGGTACAACGTATTCGTCCAATCCGATGTCTGGAGTAACAGCATCTCTCTGATCTCCATCGATGTCTTCAGGAACAAATGTCGCCGCTGGCGAACCTGAACCGTCAATCGTTTTGTCATAGAACATTCTCAGATCATCATTAGCAATGAAGTCTGGTAGATATTCAAGTGAGTTTTGGTCATCATTTGCGTTCACACCTTGAAGTGCAGTAAGGTCCGCTAGGTTTTGACTTAAGTAAGCCAATGTAGATCCGCCTGTGTAATAACAGTTGTTATCTCTAGCAGCGGTACTGGTGAACCCATACATTGCATAACCAGGTCCCTGATTTACAAACACGTTATTTCTCAAACTATTGTTTGTACCATTCAGCCTCCAATATACCGCTTCAGAAAAGGTATTGCCTAGTAGGATATTCACTGCATTATGAGCAAAGATGTTGTTATCATAATTGCTGAATT
>CBFHWY010000078.1:0-12099 GCA_965659675.1 Salibacteraceae bacterium
AGAACTACGCGGTAATTGACACTCAGTTATTTTGGCAGGTCGATCGAGAGATCATGCTGGGATCTACAACTTATACAGAGATCTTAAGTCCAGATACCATTCTGTACAACACAAGAAAGATCACTTATTACGCCAATGACGACCCTATCAGTTATTGGGTGAATGAAGGGGCATACAGAAATAACTCATTTGGCGTGCGGGCACCCACTGTTGGGGTAATGACCTTCGATGGAATTGATCGACTTGGCGTTCCCTACGATTTCAGTTCAAGTGGTACTTATGGTGAAGCTGATGTGCTTACTTCAAAGCCTATCAATTTGGGGATCAAGAGTAATGGCCAGCCATACACTGAGAATGATAGTATCTATTTGAGTTTCTATTATCAACCGCAAGGCGTGGGAAATAACCCAGAACTGGAAGACTCGTTGAGCCTAAATTTTTACTCACCTGTTACAGATAAATGGTATTGGATCTGGGACGAACCTGGAGATAGTTTAAGGCCATTTACCAGGGTGGATATTCCAATTAACGATACCCTGTATCTCAAACAAGGCTTCAGGCTTAGATTCAGGAACAAAGCAACCCTATCGGGAAGTTTGGATCACTGGAATATCGACTATGTTGCAATTACAGCAAACGCCCGTATTCAATCCAACAACTTTGCAGATGTTGGTTACTTTGGAGAAGCACCTTCATATATCAAAACCTATACTTCGATGCCATGGAAGCACTTTAAGCGAGATCCCAGTGAATATATGATCGATGAGGTGAATATCCCGATCTTTAATGTATCGAACACTTCACGGTTCCTGGAGAACTTCTTCGACATGCGCAACATGAATGACACTGCCCCCTACTATACCGATGTAGGTGGAATAGTTGTCACCAACTTACCTGGAAGACAGAGTTTGGATATCAATATCCCAATCGCAAGTACAACTCCAGCTACCATATTTCCAATCGACAATGAGGAAAGGGCGACATTCGAGATACGCAATTATCTGAGGATCAATCCAGATGAGAACCGAGATAACGATACTCTATTCCACTATCAATATTTTGATACTTACTATGCATACGATGACGGAGGAGCTGAGCTTGCATATAGCCTGAATGGTACCGGAGCGAGATTGGCCTATGAATTTGAGACAGACGGGAGTTCAGACACCTTAAGGGCCATTTTGATCAACTTCCCGAGAATGCTGCTCAATGAACAGAATCGCAAACTGAACCTCATGGTATGGTCAGATCTAAGTCAGGAACCAATTTATGAAAGTGGTGCGGTTTGGGAAGTTGATTATCCCGATCTGAACGACTTCAAAAGATACCCAATTGATGTGCCTGTTGTGGTCACAGGTAAGTATTATATCGGATGGGAACAGCAAGACAACCGAAAGATCTACATCGGTTGGGATATCAATAAAAGAAATGAGGATAGACTTTTCTACAGTTTAGATGGGAGTTGGACCCAAACCAGCTTTGAAGGAAGTTTGATGCTGCGACCCGATTTTGGATATGCTCAGATCAGTGCTGGTCAGAAAGAGCTAACGCAACAGCAGCCCAAACATGAATTGAATATTTATCCTAACCCGGCTAGAAATATCATTCACTTGAGCTCCGACATGGAGATACAAAGGGTTCGGATATACAACCTCATGGGCATGGAAGTTCTGAATCAACAAGTGCCAGATGGTCAGGGTCTATCATTGGAAAGTCTATCCGGAGGTATTTACATCTTACAGGTTTCAAGCCCTTTAGGTGAAAAGATCACGAGAAAATTAAGGGTGATCCATGAGTGAGGAAGATAAGAACCACGAGGAAGAAGAAGAGCTCTACGAACACTTCACCATCAAGGTCGATGTAGGACAACAGCCTGTGAGAATTGATAAATTCCTCATGGACCGTGTTCCAAACATTTCCAGAAACCGAATCCAAAATGCCGCCAAAGCAGATGCTGTATTGGTAGGAGACAAACCCGTCAAATCAAACTACAAGATCAAACCTGGAGAAGATATCAGCCTGCTGCTTCCCCATCCCAAACGAGAAACCGAGCTCTTAGCTGAAGATATCCCATTGGATATCATGTACGAAGATGATGAAGTGCTGGTCATTAATAAGCCTGCCGGCCTGGTGGTCCATCCTGGACATAACAATTACACAGGTACACTGGTCAATGGTCTCGTATATCACTTTGAAAAACTACCCAGTTTATCAGAGCATCAGCGCCCGGGATTGGTGCATCGGCTAGACAAAAACACCAGTGGGGTGATGGTGGTAGCCAAAACAGAACTGGCACTGAACCATTTGGCAAAACAATTCTTTGACCGAACAACCGACCGTCAGTATTTGGCCCTTTGCTGGGGTGATCTGGAGGGGGATGGCAGTATTGAGGGACATATTGGAAGAAGCTTAAAGAATCGAAAGATCATGGAAACTTTTCCTGATGGTGAATTTGGAAAAGCTGCCAAAACCCATTACAAGGTGCTTGAGAGTTTGCATTACGTCACTTTGGTAGCCTGCAAGCTCGAAACGGGTAGAACGCACCAGATCCGCTGTCATTTTAAGCATATTGGACACCCTCTTTTTGGCGACCCTGAGTATGGCGGAAACAAGATCTTAAAGGGAACCACCTTCACCAAGTACAGAAGGTTCGTTGAAAATAACTTCGACATCTTGCCGCGGCAGGCCTTGCATGCAAAGAGTCTGGGCTTCACACAACCCAAAACTGGGGAACGACTTCGATTTGAGGCGGACTTACCTGAAGACTTCGAAAAGGTCCTTGATCGCTGGCGCAATTATCACAAACGAAGCTCAGATTCCTAATAGGGCTCTAGAGGCTTTCCTGTCGAGTTTTCCGTTGCCGAGTCGCTCAAGGCGAACCACTCTGTAGTATTTTTTGGGTCGCTCATATTTAGCCAATACTTCTTCAGCTAACTTAATAAGCTCCATAGGAAGCTCTTCATCGGCCTCATAGATCATCACCAAAGCTTCTCCCAACTTTTGGTCTTTGACTCCACAGACAAACAGCGGCGCTGAGATCTTTGATGAAAGCTTCTTTTCTATTTGCTCAGCCTGAAGCTTTATTCCTCCACTATTGATCACCCAATCGCTCCTCCCCTGCCAGATAAATTCCTTTTCTGATTTAAGATCCACGATATCATTTGTTCGTAATGCCTCGAGTTGAAGTACTTCATCCTTTATGACCAGGCGGTCTTCCCCATCGGTTTCAAAGCCTACTCCTTCCAGCGCATGAAAGGCCTTATCCCCTATCTTCCGCAGGGCGATATGCGAACAGGTTTCGGTCATTCCGTAGGTCTCATAGATCATTAGTTGAAGCTTTGACAATGAGCGTTCTAAGGAGACTTGTAAAGGGGCTCCTCCAATGATCAATTTCTTGATGTGCTTGAAGTTATCAATATCATCTCGAAGACTGAGCTCTGCCTGCATGGGGGTCATCGCAGCAAAATCGATCTCAGTTTCAAGACCAAAGAGTGGTCGGGATGTAGGCTCGTAGGCCAGTAATTTTAGGTTTCCAACGATTGCTCGAAGGATCATCATTTTTCCAGCTATGAATTCAGCAGGCAAACAAAGCAGTGCTGTTTGGTTTGCTTTTAAGTCGAAGTATGTGATCGATCTTTGGGCGGATGCCAACATCTTCGATTTAGGGTAAGTGATCTGCTTGGGTTTACCAGTTGAACCCGATGTTTTCAAGACGATCTCTTTGTCTTCAGAGAACCATTTCTGAACGAAGGCTAGAATCTGCTTTTTCCATTCAGCGTCAAGGTCAGAGGCCTGAAGTCTGGAGTAATTATCGGCATGGACCTGCTGATGCTCTATTAGGATAACCCAAGACATGATAGCTCCCAATTTTCGTTTGGATCGTAAAATAGATGATCAGCTTTTAACTTCAAGGGCGAATCAATATTATTCTCGAAAAGTTGACCGGTTCCCAGACCTTGTGGCATTTTTATATTCTGTGCACTCAGCCATTGAGCAATGGCATTCAAACCAATATTCGACTCGAGTGCCGATGTGGCCCACCAGCCAATATTAAGATCCTCAGCGAGTGATATCCACTCTTGAGATGACTCAAAACCACCGACCAAAGCAGGTTTGAGGATAATATACTGCGGTCTGATCTCCTCCAACAAAGCTCGCTTATCTTCTGACAGGTTCACCCCAATTAGTTCCTCATCAAGCGCAATAGGGAGCGGGGTTTCACGACAGAGCTGGGACATCTTATCAATTTGTCCTTGTTTGATGGGTTGCTCGATGGAATGAAGGTCGAGGCTAGCGAGACGCTTCAATTTTTCATGTGCCTCTTTAAAGCTAAAGGCTCCATTCGCGTCCACCCTGATCTCCAGCTGATCTGAAGTGAACTTGGATCGAATATTTTCAAGGATCCTGTATTCATTTTCAAAATCGATCGCTCCGATCTTCATTTTTAGGCACCGGAATCCCAGGTCGAGCTTCTCCTGGATCTGCTCGATCATATAATCAGGCTCACCCATCCATATAAGCCCATTGATCTCGATGCCTCTATCCCCTGATACAAATGACTTCTCTCCAAAGGCAAAGCCACCTGCTAAAGACCTTTGTGCTGTTTCTAAACCAAACAAGATTGCTGGCCATGAGCTCAGGTCTTCGTGGGTTTCTAAATAGTGATCGATCCTTTCACAAACCTCTTTCAGCTTTGCTTCGAAATTAGGATGATCATCTGAGCTTAAACCCCTGAATATTGCACATTCGCCATAAGCGACCTTGCCTTCGTCTTCCAGTTTAATGAAATAGGTCTCTTTCTTTCGCAATATGCCACGAGAGGTTCCAGCAGGCCTTTTGAAGATCATATCATATCGTCGATAGGCAGCTTTCAATTCAAAAGAAAATTTGTGTCAGACCAAAGCTGATGCTGAAGATAAGGGTGCCTGAGGCCAATTTTTTCAGTTCTCCGTTTAGGGCAGCTGGATCGTGATTTTTCCAAACGAAGATCAAATTCTTAATAAAGATCGGGAAGCTGATGAGCCCCAGAAGTGACCAGGCACTTTGCCAGGTAAAGATGATGTAAAGCATGCTGGCGGCAAAAGCAATGCTTAAAATAATACTGTGGTACCATTTGGCAGATTCAAAACCCATCATCACTACAAGGGTTCTTTTTTTGTTGGCTCGATCATTCTCAATATCCCTCATATTGTTCATGTTAAGCACACTGACAGAGAAAGCACCAATACTGATGGCCGGCAACAAAGCAAACCAATCGAATCGCAAGGCGTGCAAATAATAGGCTCCAAAAACCCCCACTATCCCAAAGAAAATAAAGACAAAGAGATCTCCGAGTCCGTAATAACCATAAGGTTTTTTCCCGAGGGTATAATTCACCGCTGCTCCTATGGCCAGCATACCTAAGATGAAGAAGCTCAATAAAGACCAATTGATCTCTTCAAAGCTGACAAAGAGCAATCGAAGACCTGAAAGCAGGGATAGTAAGGCAAAAACAGCTACTGCTACTTTCATTTGTCTGATACTGATCGCACCAGATTGAACTGCTCTTTTTGGACCGATACGAGCATCGTTGTCCGTTCCTTTTAGGCTATCTCCAAGATCATTAGCGAGATTTGAGAGTATCTGCATAAAGAGGGTTGTTGCTATTGCCCAAAGGAAAGTTCTGAAATTGAATACCCCATTGGAAGCTGCAAGAAAGCTCCCAAGCAGAATAGTAGACAAAGCCAAAGGCAAGGTCCTCAGTCTAAAGGCCCCAATCCAGGCTGATAACTTCAAAACTTATGGGAATTTTGGATATTTCGAAAAGTCTGGATCTCGTTTTTCGAGAAAGGCATTCTTTCCTTCATGTGCTTCTTCCATCAGGTAGTACATCAAGGTTGCATCTCCGGCAAATTCCATGAGCCCTCTCTGTCCGTCTAACTCAGCATTCAAACCTCTTTTTAGCATTCTAAGGGCTAACGGACTGCGCTTCATCATGATCTGACACCATTCAACTGTAGTATCTTCCAGATCCTCCAAAGGAACCACCTTGTTCACCATACCCATTTCCTCTGCTTCCTTTGCGCTGTATTGCAAGCAAAGAAACCAGATCTCTCTTGCCTTCTTTTGTCCGACATGACGAGCGAGATATGAGGAACCAAATCCAGCATCGAAGCTACCCACCTTTGGCCCTGTTTGGCCGAAGATGGCATTGTCACTTGCGATGGTAAGGTCGCAAACCACATGCAATACATGCCCTCCACCGATCGCATAGCCGTTCACCATGGCCACAACAGGTTTTGGCATTGAGCGAATCTGCTTGTGGATATCCAATACATTCAACCTCGGAACGCCATCATCTCCAATGTAGCCCCCTTTTCCTTTTACGTTTTGGTCTCCTCCTGAGCAAAATGCCTTATCACCTGTACCCGTCAATACGATCACGTTGATATCCTGGCGCTCCCGGCAGATATTCAGTGCATCGATGATATCCATATTGGTCTCTGGTCTGAAGGCATTGTAGACCTCTGGACGATTAATGGTGATCTTCGCTATTCCTTCAAAGAAGTCGAATAGAATATCCTGATACTCCTTGATGGTTTTCCATTCCCTTGCCTGGCTCATAGTTAAGCTTTTAAAAATTGAAAATACGATTTAAGTGTTTGTGCGCTGATGTCTGAATCAATAAATACCTCAAGTACAACAGCTCGCTCATAAAGCGGTTCAAAGAATTTTGGGAGTGCATCTTGTAGTTCCTCCTGATTGGCGGCACTCATATACTCCATGTTTGATCTTTCGGCGATCTCTTTGGCCGTGAATTGATGTGGTGATTCCAAATACTCTTTTCCCTTTTCAAGCTTTTCTGGCCCTTCAATGATCTTAAATATATTGCCACCTCCGTTGTTGATCACGATCACTCTCAGCTTGTTTGAGACATATTTATTAAGGAATGCATTGCTATCGTAATGAAATGCAACATCGCCAGTGATCAATAAAGTGGGTAAGTCTGAATACGCACTGGCCCCAACTGCCGTGCTGCTACAGCCATCAATTCCACTGGTTCCGCGGTTTCCAAATTGTGGATTAGATCTACTGGCTTCAAAAAGTTGTGCATAACGGACCACCGTACTATTGCCCATTTGAATTTCATGATCTTCAGGTACCTGATCAAGGATCTCCTCAAAGACCTTCATATCGGAGTACTCACACTCAGCCATAAAGTTTTGGTGCGCCTCTTTTTTCCTTTCGGAGAGATCTAACCACGATTTACGATAATTTCCGTCCTTCAAATCCCAAAATGCCATCTTCTGCACAAAGTCCGCTTCGGGAAGTACGATACGGTGTGTAAGCGCATTAAAAGTATCTTCCAGAGCATTTCCTGCTTTTACCTGCCAGTGATATCTGGGTTTGTTCTTTCTCAAAAAAGCCTTGATCTTTTTAGAGATGAGAATCTCCCCAAAGGTAATGAGAAGGTCAGGCTGCAAAATTTCATGATCTGGTACATGATCTATGACTCGATCGATGCAGTTGATGAATTGGTCTCCATGGGTGTTAGAAAGACTTTCACTCATAATGCTCACCCCCGGATGCATTTGAACGATCTTGTTTAAGGATTCGGTGAGTGTATGTACGGGATGCATCTGGCCAATAAGGATCAGAATTCTTTCAGACTCATGCCATAACTGACGCAGTTCATCTTCTTGTTGCGCTCCCAGGGAGTATCCCTGAATCTTTTGGATCTGCTTGATCTCAAATGCTGAATCGGGTCGTCCATAAAGCGGCTCATCCAGGGGGATGTTGATATGAACAGGTCCAGCTTTTGATTCTGAAGCTGCAATAATGGCTTCATTCAAGATGCGCATTGCATGATCGTGATGTTCTTGTTTTGAAAGATCCTGGGGCAGTTCAAAGGAGGCCTTAATGTAATTTCGAAAAACATCCGTCTGGCGAATACTCTGTCCTTCTTGCTGATCTATCCATCGTGATGGGCGATCGGCAGTAAGAACGATCATTGGAATACCCTGATAGTATGCTTCTGAGATCGCCGGGGCATAATTGAGTGCAGCACTCCCGGATGTGCAGCAGATAATGCCCGGCTTTCTGCTTTGTTGAGCAATACCCAAAGCGAAAAAGGCAGCGCTGCGTTCATCCATGATACTATAGGTTCGATAAAAATCTGAGTCTTGAAAAGCTTCAACAAGCGGAGCATTTCTGGATCCTGGCGAGATCACTACCTGATCCAATCCACATCTTTCAAAGATCTGGAAGGCATTTTTAAGATTCACTGATGCATCCATCGGTTCCAAAGATACAACCTCAATTTTGGCTTAATGTTGAATTAAAGAAGATCCAACAAAGTTTTGGCTTTTAGTTCGGTTTCATTCCATTCATCATGGGCAACTGAATCTTTAGTGATACCCCCTCCCAGGTATAATCGGAGTCCATTTGATCCGATCTGCATGGAACGCAGATTCACAAAGGCATCTATCTTATCGCCTTGATAATATCCGATATAAGAACTGTAAAGGCCTCTCGCACCTAACTCATTACTCATTATCCAGTTTAGCGAGAGCTCTTTTGGGACCCCACATACTGCTGGTGTAGGGCTTAGTTGATCCAGGAGTGCGAGTGTGTCTTTGGCATAAGAAAAGCTGATATCTGTTCTTAGATGATCCACGGGGCCAGCATTCGTGCTGTAAGGACCATTCAGTTCAATATCTGTAGCTCCAGAAGCTTCAAGTAATTCGTTGATATAATCCGTAACAATTTGTTGCTCCTCCTTTTCTTTAGGCTTCCATTCTCCCTTTCCTGCAGCTTTCGTTCCAGCTAAAGACACCGTATGAAAATTCTTGTTCCCACCCCTGATCAATATTTCGGGACTCGCTCCTATCCATATCCCAAAACGTTCTGATTTCAATGCGTAAATAAAGGCTTTAGGGTAGCCTTGCCTTAGATTGGTGAGAAGATGATTGATATTGATTTCCTGAACTGGATGATGGCTTTTTCGGGAGAAAACGACCTTCTTTAGTTCCGATGTATCAAGCAAGTTGATCAAGGAATCAAGTTTAGACAGGTATGCCTCTTTTGAGAGGACAGACTCCTCAAGTGCATTAAAAGTCCAGGAGATGACAGGTAGCTCATGCAGCTTTCTAGCTTTGGCTTTTATGACATATGCCTTTTGGTCTTCAAAGGCTTTGTAAACGAAACCAAAATCAGAACCAGACAATTGATCTTCAGCCCCTTTAATGAACTGAAAGTACCTTTGATCCGGTAAGCTGAAATAAACCTCTGCCATATATAAAAAGAAAACCCCGAAACTAGTGCTTAGTTCCGGGGTTTAAAAACTTTAATGAAGTAATTCTATCTAACCAGCTGAACTTTACTCAAGGCCGTTTTCTCGCCTGAGATCAATTGGATCATATAGATCCCTTCAGCTTGATTGGTCAGGTCTACTTCAAGGTTTTCACCCTGATAGTTATTGATCAGATTAGTTCCAACCACTCTTCCCGTTGCATCCATTACTGTGATCTCAACAGTTTCACCTGAGAGCTCAGTAGCCGAGATGGAAACTTTGCCATTTGTTGGATTAGGGAATACCTTCAATGAGCTTCCTACTGTGTTTTGAACGATTCCTACAGATAGATTCTCGATCTCAACATCTGCAGAGTCTAAACATCCCTGCGCATCTTCGACCACAATTCTGTAGTTTCCGTTCGCAGCATCGTTCAAGGTTGTTGTCGTTGCTCCAGCTATATCTGTCACAGTTAAACCACTGATGGTTCTCCACTGGTAATTTGCATACGGTGTATTCGCACCAGTGATCACAGCATCAACATCTGTGTCGCCATCACCAGCAGGACCGTAGGTTACCTGGAAGTCAACGTCCATTGATTCAGGTCCATCTACGCTAGCCTGAGCTACCTTGATACATCCTGCAGCATCAACAACATTCACACTGTAGTTACCAACTGGCAATCCAGTTTGACTAGAGTCTTGTGAACCGTTGTTCCAGCTATACTGGAATGGAGCAGTACCTCCTGTAACAGTTACACTAACTGAACCAAGGTCTTCACTACAAGTTACAGTTGAACCCGTTCCTGCTACCGTTGGGGCATTTGGATCGATCAAAGTAACTGAAGCTGTTCTAACACAACCCAAAGAATCAGTCACTGTAACATCGTAAGTTCCTGTTGAAAGGTTGATGTTGTTCATTTGGTTCTGTCCATTAGACCAGAAGTAAGAGTAAGGAGAAACACCGCCAGTAGCTGTTGCCACAGCGCGGCCATCATTGGCTCCACAATTACTTGGATTAGATGAAGAATTCGTATTCACGAATAAAGTGTCTGGGTCCACAACAGTAATTGAAATAGTTGCAGAACAGTTTGAACTGTCTGTTACAGTTACGCTATACGTACCAGCACTTAATGAGTTCAACATATCAGTAGTTGAACCACCACCTTGCCAAGAGTATGTGTATTGTGGAATTCCTTCGTCTACATTCACCATGGCAACACCATCAGCATCTCCATTACATGTTGGAGGCGTATATGCGCCACTGATCACAGGATTCTTTCCTAATACCAATGTCGTTTGTGAGCGCTCACAACCATAGGCATCGGTAATGGTAACGTCGTATTCACCACCAGCCAGACCGCCGATAGAGTCACCCATCATTCCATTATCCCAGTTGTAAGAATAAGGAGCCAGTGTTCCAGATGCTGTTCCCACGATCTGTCCATCACTTCCACCACATGTGGCATCTGTAACATTTGCCGTGAATTGGATAGGATCTCTTTCCAATACCTGTACAGAATCTGAATAGCTACAGCTACTTTCATCCGTTACTGTCAAATTGTATACACCTTGAGTAGATACCTGTATACTATCTTGTGCGCTACCATTACCCCAGGTAAGGGTTTCCCAGTTTCCACCAGCCTTCAGGAATACTGAAGAGTTATTACAGTAGTAAGCGGTATCACTAAACAGATTTCGTTTTGCTAATCTTCCAAAGTTTGGTCTCAACAACCAACGACCATCAGCAATATTAGAAGGTGATGTTTTAAGATCAATCCAGGAGCTGTCTACCACATTTCTGTAATAAGTTTCATTCGAGTCTGTTTGAACTCCTAATGTATATCCCAAACTCATGTTCGTTGGGTTCAATTGATAGATACCAACCATATATGTTCCAGGGTCCAACACAAGACCATCCTCACAGCCAATCAAAAGGCTATACCATGATCCAGTGGTATTTGTAATAGTAAGCGTACGAGAAGAATCTATTCTATTCCAGTACATACCATTTCCATATGGATAATTATTTTGACCTGCAGATGCTGTATCTGACTCATATATATATGCCTTCAAAGAAACTCCCTGTCCTGGTCCATCTAGATAGAAACTTACAGAGGTTAAAGTATCCGATGCAACCAGTTCAAATTTATGTCCGAACTCACCCGTACCAACGTTGAATCCGGCTCCACCTGTAACCGAACTGTCGTCGATAGCATAAACTGAATCGCTAATCGCAAATGAGAAACGAGCAGTATCATTGACATTCACGGTGTCGAGTTGATCCATCGATATTATCGCTTCTGCTTCATAATTAGCAGCGGAAGTCGGAACAAAAGGCAATGGAAAAGCGATTGTCGTGTCCTGTTGGCTTAGTAGAGTATCTACAGAGAAACTATCTACGTATGTTGAAGGTGTAATTGTGAGATCAACTGTTACCCCAGTAATCGTGGAGTCACCATTTCCCTTAGCTGTTGCTTCAAAGGTCATAGCTTGAGCCTGTGACAGTGGGATTTGATTAAAGGTCCCACTAGTTGATTGCAGATTTGAAACACCAGCATCATAAGGAGCAACAATATAATCATATGTAATGGTCACATAAGCATTTGAATTACCATTACAAATGGTGTTAACTCCTGCTCCGGCAAAAAAACTGAAACCAATTGTCCCATCTGCTGCCCAGTTGGAAATATCACCGACTGGAATCGTAAAAGTTCTTGAGCCATAAGTAGAACTACACTGACCAGTTGCGTTCGAACGACCAATTACGGTGCCCGTTTCGTCAAATAGGTCATAATACTCTATAGACACAGTATTAAGATCCCCTCG
>CBFHWY010000079.1:0-12069 GCA_965659675.1 Salibacteraceae bacterium
ACATGCCTGGTATCCTCATTTTTTGCAAGCTCTTTTATTTTCTCTACGATATCCTCTCGCATGCATCACTCATTTCCGTCAATGATATGGCCAAGGGTGCCAATAATACTTCCTTCACCTGTTCTTTTTCCTCCTGCTTTTGGTGCAGATGCAAAGATCTTATCTGCCAATCGGCTAAATGGAAGTGATTGTAACCAGACCTTTCCAGGGCCTGTCAATTTCGCAAAAAAGACTCCTTCTCCACCAAACAGGGTGTTTCTGATTCCTCCTACAAACTGAATATCATAGTTGATATTATCAGTCATGGCCACCAAACATCCGGTATCCACTTTAATGGATTCTCCAGACATCAATTCCTTTTCAAGTATGGTTCCCCCGGCATGAACGAAAGCCATTCCATCGCCCTCAAGACTCTGCATGATAAACCCCTCTCCACCAAAAAATCCAGCTCCGAGCTTCTTCTGAAACTCCACTCCAATGACCACTCCTTTGGCTGCGCATAAGAATGATTGTTTTTGACAGATCACTTTTCCTCTCAGTTCTTTAAGATTAAAAGGAATGATCTTCCCTGGATATGGTGCTGCAAATGTGGCGGTCTTTTTTCCCCGGCCTTCGTGAGTATAGGCGGTCATAAAGAGACTCTCCCCTGTTAATAGTCGTTTCCCGGCTGAAAAAATCTTGGCAAATACGCCCTCATTCTCTTGAGAACCATCTCCAAGAATAGTTTGCATTCGAATATCCTCATCCATGAACATCAAACTTCCCGATTCTGCCATTACGGTCTCCAGGGGATCTAACTCAATTTCTACGCATTGGAGCTCTTCTCCAAAAATGCGATAGTCTATTTCATGATTTTCCATCTAAGGCTTTTGTTCAATACAGTAACAAAGGAAAGCATTTTCTGCTTTGATTTTATGCCTCCAATCAGCTTCAAATGGGCTATTCCATTAAATTTGCCCGCTAAATTCTTTCAATGAGTACATCCAAGGTATACAATGCGGGTGAAGTAGAGAACAAATGGTATCAATTCTGGAAGGAGAATGACTATTTCCGTTCGGTCCCCGATGAGCGTGAGGCTTACACGATCGTTATTCCTCCACCAAACGTTACCGGAGTGCTACATATGGGTCACATGTTGAATAACACCATTCAGGATGCACTCATCAGAAGAGCCAGAATGAAGGGCTATAATGCCTGTTGGGTACCTGGAACAGACCACGCCAGCATTGCCACTGAAGCCAAGGTGGTGAACAAACTCAAGGAAGAGGGAATTGATAAACGTGAGATCGGACGAGAAGCCTTCATCGAGCACGCCTGGGAATGGACTCATAAGCACGGTGGCATTATTTTCCAACAACTGGAAAAACTGGGAGCTTCATGCGACTGGGATAGATCGCGATTCACAATGGAGGATGAGCTCTATGAGTCTGTCATTAAAGTATTTGTTGACCTGCATCAAAAAGGACTTATTTACCGCGGTCACCGTATGGTGAATTGGGACCCTCAAGCTCTCACTGCCGTAAGTGATGAGGAAGTGATTCACAAAGAAGTTGACTCAAAGCTCTACTATGTAAAGTACGCGATCATGGATTCCGAAGAACACATCATGATCGCTACCACCCGGCCTGAGACCATCATGGGTGACACTGCCATTTGTGTGCACCCCGACGATGAGCGCTATAAACATCTTCATGGTAAAAAAGCCATCGTACCACTTGTGAATAGAGAGGTTCCGATCATTTGCGACGATTACATCGACATTGAATTTGGAACAGGAGCGCTTAAGGTCACCCCTGCTCATGATGTCAACGATTATGAGATCGGCCGAAAACACGATCTGGGGATTGTTGACACCCTGAATGAAGACGGTACGATCAGTGAAGCCGCCCAGGTATTGGTAGGTGAAGATCGCTTCGATGCAAGAAAGAAAATGCCAGGGCTTTTGGAAGAAGCAGGGGCTTTGGTGAAAGTAGAAGATTACAAAACTAAAGTGGGTTACTCAGAGCGAACCAATGCTGTGATCGAGCCAAGGATGTCTATGCAGTGGTTCTTAAAGATGGAAGACATCTCCAAGCCCGCTCTCAAAGCTGTACTTGAACGCGACGTTGAACTTGTACCCAATAAATTTGAGAACACCTATCGCCATTGGATGGAAAACATTCGTGACTGGTGCATCTCGCGTCAGCTGTGGTGGGGCCACCGCATACCTGCTTTTTACTATGGAAGCAAGTCCGATGACTATGTTGTTGCTTCAAACATCGAAACGGCTTTGAATCTTGCGAGGAAGAAGTCAGGAAATTCAGAACTAAGTGAAGCAGACCTTCGACAAGATGAAGATGTGCTTGATACCTGGTTCTCCTCATGGTTATGGCCGGTCAGCGTATTTGATGGGATCACAAAGCCAGAAAATGAAGAGATAAACTACTACTACCCTACCAAAGATCTTGTTACAGCCCCTGAGATCCTCTTTTTCTGGGTTGCCAGAATGATCATTGCTGGTTATGAATACCGCAATGAGATCCCTTTTGAGAAAGTATATCTAACCGGAATCGTAAGAGATAAGCAGGGTAGAAAGATGAGCAAGTCCCTGGGGAATAGCCCGGACCCTATTTGTCTCATTGAGCAATACGGAGCAGACGGAGTTCGGGTTGGTATGCTTCTGACCTCCCCTGCTGGGAATGACCTGCCTTTTGATACAGCGCTTTGTGAGCAAGGAAGGAATTTTCTGAATAAGATCTGGAATTCTTATCGTCTGATAAAGTCCTGGAATGTAGAAGACAAAGAGACTCCAGGCTATGCTCAAAGCGCCATGGATTGGTTTGAACAGCGCTTTAACCAGGAAATTGAAAAGCAAGACCAGCTTTATTCTGACTATCGCATCTCAGAAGTGCTGATGAACAACTATCGATTGGTTTGGGATGACTACTGTTCATGGTATTTAGAGATCGTTAAGCCACCATATGGGGAAAGCATCGACCGAAAGACCTATGAGAAAACCATCGCTTTCCTGGAGAATATCCTAAAGGTACTTCACCCTTTCACGCCTTTTATTACTGAGGAGCTCTGGCAGGATATCAGCGAGCGAAGCAAAGAGGAGGCACTGATCGTAAGCGCGTGGCCAAAAGGTGGAGCTTACAGCGAATCGGATCTTAAGGACTTTGAATCCGCTAAAAAGCTGGTTTCAGAGATCAGGAATTTCAGAAAAAAACAGCAGATCCCTAACAAAGACGCTCTTGAGCTTTTGCGAATTGAGCATAAGGAGGGATTGAGTCAAATGGATGATCTGGTGAGCAAGATCGCAAACCTTGCTAAGATCGAGAACATCGAAACGGCCATCGATAAGAGTTACTCATTTGTCATTGGAGGAAATGAGTATTTCATTCCCTTCGGAGAGAATATCGACATAGAAGCAGAAAAAGAAAAGATCAAATCCGAGTTGGAGTACACTCAGGGCTTTTTAAAGTCTGTTGAGAAAAAATTGAGCAACAAAGGATTTGTGGACAATGCTCCAGAGCAGGTTGTAAAGAACGAACAGAAGAAAAAGGAGGATGCTGAATCAAAGATCAAGTTGCTGGAGAAGCAACTTACTGAACTGGCTTAGCGAATCTTGATCACCCAGCCTTTGTCCTTATCCATCTTGCGGCCCGCAAAGACTGTCTTCGCCCCTTTTTTAAGCAGTGAAAGTCCGTAGAGATCTATGGCTGCACCGAGGGTCATACCAAGAGCAGAGGCCACAACGGTCGGACTTTCATTATCAATGGTTTCATAGGAGAATACGATCACATAAGTGCCAAGGGCCACTATGGGTAAACCCAGACCTATTTGGCCCAAACCTTTGCTCTTCATCTTCATTTGGGAAAAAAGATTGGCTTTCACCATTTGAATATCGGCCAGCTTTATCTCCACGCTATCTACCAGAAGTTTGCCAGGAACGATGCGATTGATCTTTCCTTTTTGCTTCTTTTCACCTTCTTCTTTGAGTTTGAAGATCAGCTTATCTCCCACTTCCCAGGTATGGCTTCTGCTCTTTTGCCGCTGTTGGGCGATGAGTTTTCTTCCCGTTGAGGCTGGTCTGCGCTGAACCTTCCCTTGTTTGGGCTTCTTCTTATTCTGGACTGGAGCACCAGGAGGAAGCATTTTGCGATTCATCTGCTGTTCAGCAGGTTTCATTTCCTTTTCCTTTTGCGCCTGAACCAGCATTGCAGGACAAAACAATAAAAGCAGCAATAGTATCCTATACATAACCAAGTACCCAATAAACGGTGTAACCTACGATTTCATGTATGAGGCCGTTCCAATGTCTAATAATTTCTGCATTTGGAAGAAAAAGGTGGTCAAAATAATACTTTCGCGGACCGCTGATTCCGTCCGCTACATAGGGTTTGACCTGAAGTCCAACTTTCTCGAAACATTTTTGAGCTCTTCGCATGTGATAGGAAGATGTGATCAGGAGTTGCTCGTTTGAATAACCAAGGCTATCCAGGATCTGTTTGGTGTAGAGAGCATTCTCCCGGGTATTATTGGATTCACGCTCCACAATGATGTCCTTGTCTTTGATACCAATACGCAACAAGAAGTTCCTAATATGATCGGCCTCTCGAATATCTCGATCAGTTAATTTTCCTGTTCCACCAGACAAAAGGATCTTTTCAACCTTTCCTTCCTTTTTCAAACGCACAGCTTGAAGAATTCGGTCGGCACCGTCAAAGAAATTGATCTGATCGCTTTCCACCATGTAGAATGAATAACCTCCAAGAACTACTGCAAGCTCATATTCACCCTCTATGCTCTCTGGATTGGTCGCGCTGTATTCCCAGTTGCGACTGAATTCATCAAATATGAATCCGTTGCTAAAAAAGAAGAACAGTATTATGGCCGTCAGGAATCGCCTTCTTTTCTTCCTGGCATTTTTTGTAAAAAAGGCCAAAAGCATGAATGCAAAGATCCATATCACCGGAGTGGTGAGAAAGTAAAGTAGTTTCGAAAGGATGAAAAACACACTCACCCTGCAAAGGAAATCATTTCAGAGTGATCTTTTTCGTTTGTCTGAAGTCCTGTCCAAGAATACTCAAGACATAGTTTCCAGATCTCAGGCCTTGTAGGTCGAATCTATTACCCTTTAATAGATCATCGCTACTGGCTATGGTACGACCACTCATATCCATCAGTCTCATATCAAGCACCTCATCGGTGGGCCCTTCAAGATTGACAATACCCGAACTTGGGTTTGGATAAACTTTAAAATCTACCTCCTTATTAAATTCGGGCTCATCGGCTCCTGCTACCTGCGATAATTCGGTGTACTTGGCGGTAAACACTCCACTGCCATGAGTTCCAATCGCAACAAATCCATCAACCGGACGATAGGACATATACTCTACCACCGCGTTACCGATCTTATCGACCGATTGCTGGTACCATTTTGTATTTAGACCATCTAGCTTGGTAGTTCCGTAGAGACCTATAGTTGTTCCAACGAGATATAGCGTTGATCCATCGCTAAGCGGAACAATTGCCGCGCATCGCACAGAAGGACCTGATCCTATTCCCCAAAGACTTTCAGGTACACCTGCTGGAAGATCCTCTTCAAGATTCCCTGCGACACGTTGCCAGTTATCTCCGCCATCCTCACTGTAAAAAATGCTGTAGTTGTTATAATTTGAACAGGTAACCAGGATCTTATCTGCATCGCGTTTATCTATTGCCACATAACTGATATATCGTCCAGCATTCAATCCATTGATAGAAATATCGGTGTATCCAGGCGTTCCCGTATTGGCACCATCCATTCGGTATAATTTACCCCCATTTGTCCCGATATACAATCTATTTGATGGGTTGCCGAAAGAAGAGAAAAGTGCCGTTACTCTTTGGTTGCCCAGATTCAATGGAAGCTGACTCCAGCCACTATTGAGGTTATCTCTACTATCATTCAGAACCAAACTTTGCATGCTTCCTCTTCGAAGGATCACGGAGCCCGCAGCTAGATAGATCGTATTTGGATCCGTTTTATCCAATTCAAATGGGTTTACAAATCGGTAGCTATAAGTCACACCTGGCGCAGGCTGAATACGTCTAAAGCGCACTATATCACCGGAGCCATTCAACTCATACTTATATAGGTTACCAAACTGTTCAGAGAAATAATAGAAACCCGCTCCATCAAAACCGGTAGGAGATTCAACAGCTGTATAGGTTCCATCTGCAAGGGTGGTGGACTTCCAATTTACATTAAAGTCTGGAGAGTTTGTCCACCAGCAACCATTATCCTGCAAACCTCCCACTACTACATCGTTTACCCTGCCTGGATCAACTGCTACAGTATAGAACTGAGTTGTTACATAGCCATTGTTCATCTCATCCCAGGTTACGGCGTTCCCAAGGCAGTTAAAGGTTCTATACACTCCACCGTCATTTGCATTGTACATCACTGAAGTATTACTTGGCTGGAAAAGAACATCGTGATGATCGGGGTGATTGTTTGGATAGCGATAGGTTCGAGGTGTTGTAAAACCCGGGTTATATCCACCAATCTGAGTGATTCTGGTACTACTGGCAAAACCATCATCCGAGCGAAAGAGATTTGTTCCTCCTAGAAAAACAATATTCTCGTTACTTGGAAATACCTTTATCATCATATTGTAGCCACCAGCATGGTCGGTGGTTAAATAAGCATTTTGATCACTTGGGATATTAGAAGATCGATTTTCCCATATGCCTCCTGATCCAGAGCCATCGCCACTTTGGTAAGTATATTTCCAAAAACTGTTGTAGCCAGAGGTGTTGTCGTTAGGATCTGCCAAAACTCCAGCACCAGGTGTATCCGCATAGACATACAGAGCATCTTCATTGCTGGGCGCCAGGGCGAGTACCATTCTTCTATAGCTACCTGGCATGAACGGCGGACTTATTCTGATCCAATTTTCCCCATCTGTGCTTCTCCAAATTCCACCATCAGAAGTGTTGCTTGACAATGATGCATATACTATCCCGGTGCTGCTTACTACCACATCTGTAAAGCCCATATTTGAATAACTACCGCCTGTAGTACCCAATTCAGTATTCCAGGTTGCACCACCGTCGGTCGATCGCACGATCATTCCTGCAATTGCAGCATAAACCTCGTCTTCTGTTGAGTTTGATGCATCAATGGCCATTCTCCAGACAAAATCCCAGTTATTGAATTGGTGGATTGCATCATTTTGAGTAGAACTCAAAGGAGACCATGATACTCCTCCATCGGTAGACTTAAATGCTCCATTTCCATAATGTATAGCAGAAAAAGATCGGCTGGCAGAGTTTCCCGCGCCTTCACCAGTTCCATAGTACCATGTCTTTTCTTTACCCGCTCTGGTATCCTGCACCACACAAGAAACTGAATGAACAGCATCCTTATCAGAGGTCATGACCCAACTCAAGCCACCATTGGTAGACCTCCACATTCCACCAGAAACTCCTCCTGCAAGCAAAATATCCTCGTCCTGCACATCCATAGCCAATGCTCGGGTGCGTCCGCCAACATTAAATGGTCCGATCTGGTCTACGGGTACTGACTGACGCGCCGCCTTTTGGGGTATAGATTGCGCAAAAGCAAGTTCGCGTTTTCTAATATTTACGGGAAGTTCACCGTTGGAATCCATCGTTCGCTCAAACTCCCATTCAGCTCTTGCCGCTGGATTATCATCCATTGATGCTGAGTCATCATGCTCCGGCATACCTTCTGGCCAGAAAAGCAGGATTGCGTAGATAATGACGGCACTGATGAGCCTTAAGTTGTGTATTCGTTGCTTCATATTCTTATGGAAGTATTTCGTAGTGATCCACGGTGTAAGGGAAGCCAGACACCGGACTCTGTATTAGTATATATGCTTTTATACGGTCTCCCTCAGATAAGCCAGGATAATCAACCTCTGAGTTTGGAAATAGTTCTTTGGTGGTTTTCGCCAGGCTAAAAGTGAAGTAAGCTCCAATTTTATCGCCTTCAGCGAAAGAATAATCGAAAAAGCGTCCCACCGACTCGAGTCGTTCCACTTCCAGGTAGGCCGTGCAGGCGACTTTTTCGCAAGTGGTGGATGGATTCTCAAGTTGCTTAGGCTCAACAATGCTTACAACTTTGGCGATGATATCCGAACCGATGCGATTTGTTGTGGTAAAATTGCCGCTGGTTTCTTCGACTACTTCAGGTTTAGGCGCACTGCTCTCCTTGCTTTCAACTGGCTTTTTCTCACTTGCACAGGCAAATAAAGCTATTGCCAATAGCTTAAAGCACAACAACCTTATGTAACTCGCTCTTGCGTTCAAAATCTAATTTGAGAAAATACGTTCCTGATCGGAGGTCTGAGATGTCAAATTTAAGGCTTGAAGCCTTACCTTCGACAGGAATTGAACGAACGCGCCTTCCATTTAGGTCGAGGAGCTGAATAAATTTTGCTTGTTCTTCGCCGAATTCAAGATTGACACTAGCTTTTGCGGGGTTGGGCCAAATCTTAACCTCCCTTGAATTTTCTTCGGAAATTGAAGTTATATCTAAGGCATCGCTGATATAAGTGGTATAAACCCCTTTTCCATGAGTTCCGATTGCCATGAACCCATCAGTCGGGCGATAATCGATCATATCGACCACTGCATTTCCTATTGTAGAAACAGCCTCCTGTACCCAAATGGTGCTATCACCCTTCAGCTCATCAGTTGAAAACAGTCCAATACTTGCACCAACAAAGTACTTCGGACCATTCACCGTATGCACAATAGCCGAGGTACGAACCGAAGGCCCGTCTCCCAGACCAAGTCCAGGAGGAGATCCCTGTGGTTGCTCGGCCTCAAGGTTACCCGCCGTGGGCAACCAGGTTGTTCCTCCATTCTCTGAATAATAAACGCTGTGAACGCGGTAGTTGGAATAGGTCACCATGATCTTCGATGCATCTAAAGGATCTACACTAATGCTGCTTGTCCAACCTCCTGTGAGGATATTTCCGGTAATGTTGATCGGCTGCATTTGTCCTTTATGAGCGCTGTCTACCCGATAGATTCCCTTGTTTGACGAGCCGTAGTACAATCGGTATTTAGGATTGTCATAACTCGAAGTAAAAGTGGTAATGTATGAATTCGCCATACTGCTGAAACGCTCCCAATTGGTATCAGCCTTTTCATAAACACTATCCAATACAAACTCATTCAATTTGTTGTTTCTCCAGATTCTACTGAACTCAGAGAGGTACATGGTTTGGTTGTCATTTCTATCAAGTATAAAAGGATTGATAAAAAGATATGCACCGGCTCCTTCCGGATCGATTCGCGTAAAATATTTCAAGTCTCCCTGCTGATCTAGTTCAGCCTTTATGATCCGGGCATTTTGACGACTGAAATAGAAAAACTCTCCTCCATCTTCCGCTGCACAGTAAGAGCCATCTCCCAGATTTGGCGAGACCCAATCATTCGCCAGTCCACCTCCTCTTGTTAACTGTGTTCCATTGTCTTGCAGACCTCCGAAAACCAATTCACTTCCTCTTGTTCCATGATCGATCCCAATGGTGTAAAACTGTGTGGTAAGGTAGCCCCGATTCAGATTGGTCCATTCAATATTCGAATCATTGATGTTATCCCAATAATAAACTCCGCCATCATTGGCGTTATATAGAATATCTGGATTACTTGGCTTAAAGAAGAGTACATGTTGATCGGGATGATGATTCTCCCAACGATAGGTGAACGGTATATCACCATCAGGTTTATATCCACCGATCTGCGTGGTATTTGAATCACTATTGAAGGCATCTGTACTCATGAACAGATTTGTTCCTCCGATAAAAACCTTATTCGAGTCTCCTGGCTGGATCGCAATGGTCAGGTTGTAACCTCCTTGCGACCTGAAAACTCTTGCAAAAGTGGTGTCATAAGGCATGTTGTCGCTCAAGTTCTCCCAGTGTCCACCTGAACCTGTTCCGTTTCCTGACAAGTAGGTATATCGCAACAGGCTATTTAACTCTCTGCCATTGGTATCTGCTGGCATTCCTGAGCCTATGGTTTCTCCAAGAAAATAAATGGTGTTTGGCCGATTAGGGTCTTCAGCCATGATCATCCTTCTGAAATTGGGAAAAGCTGGCGTATCGATTCTCGCCCAGTTGATTCCGTCCGCTGAACGCCAAATACCTTCATCACTTCCTCCCGTGTTCAGACTTGCGTAAAAATCACCGTTTTGATTGACGATCACATCTGTATAGATCGAGGTATTCGGACCCTCTCCAAGCACTGTATCCCATGTTTGTCCAGCATCGGTGCTTCGCTGGATCTGACCTCTGATAGCAGCCAGAATAACATCTTCATTTTGATTGGTATGATCGAGCGCAATATTCCAAATGATATCCCATGGCTCTCTACTCTCTGGTGTGCCTGTATTGGTACTGTTGATATTCTGCCAGGACTTTCCACTATCCTGAGAACTCCAAATTCCCGTGCCGAGATAATTGGCTCCGAAGATCCCACTGGCAGAGTTCCCTCTACCCTCTCCCGAACCGTAATACCAAATGTGCTGCTTACCCGGTCGAATATCTTGTTTCAAACAGGTTACACTATGATGGTCTTCTGGTCGTGTAGTGCTTTCCCAGTTTAAGCCATTATTCGTACTTCTCCACATTCCCCCGGATACTCCCCCTGCAATGAGTACATCCTCATTGCTAACATCCATTGCAAATGCTCGTGTTCGCCCGCCAACGTTGTTTGGCCCAACTCTTTTAAAAACGTAATTCGATGCCCTTGCAGCAGACTCAGCTCGAGGTAAACTTTCAGCGAATCTTAATTCCCTTAGTCGCATTCCAGACGGAATCTTGCCGGTTGCAGGATCAATTTGCCGTAACCTCTCCCACTCTTGCCTTTCCAATGCACCGTCTGGAAGGTCCTCCAGATAATTCCCTGGCTTTTCGCTGCAGGCCACCAATAAAAATGGCAAAAGAAAAATGAGACTATATCTGAGCATGGTTCTAATTTTAAAGAATAACCTGAACTAAAGGATATTTGTTGCGCGATGCGAATATAACGCAAAGGACTCCTTTGGATATTGAATGCACCGCTCACAGCTTTTTTTTTCAG
The DNA here is from genome assembly GCA_965659675.1 of Salibacteraceae bacterium. Classification (GTDB taxonomy): domain Bacteria; phylum Bacteroidota; class Bacteroidia; order Flavobacteriales_G; family Salibacteraceae; genus CBFHWY01. The sequence continues at coordinate 11,086 of CBFHWY010000079.1, forward strand.
TGACCAAACCTTTGCAGGTTTCCTGCGTTCATTATCCTGAAACGGCCTATTAGTTTTCATTTGTAGTAGTTAGTTAAACCCCGCGCTTGCGGGGTTTTCTTTTTTCTTTTCTCCAAGGATTACAATAGTTTATTTTTGCACGACCATTAAAGTCGTTCTATGCAGAATGTAAAGCCATACTCACCAATAAATAAGATCAGAATTGTAACTGCTGCCTCGCTCTTTGACGGGCACGATGCGGCCATCAACATCATGCGTCGGATCATTCAGTCCACTGGTGTTGAAGTGATTCACCTTGGTCATGATAGAAGCGTTGAAGAAGTCGTCAATACGGCAATCCAGGAGGATGCTAATGCCATTGCCATGACTTCATATCAGGGTGGACACATCGAGTACTTTAAGTACATGCACGACCTCCTGAAAGAAAAAGGAGCATCTCACATCAAGATCTTTGGTGGAGGCGGTGGCGTTATTCTCCCTGAGGAGATCGAAGAACTTCATGAGTATGGCATCACCAGGATCTACTCCCCTGATGACGGTCGATCAATGGGACTTCAGGGAATGATCAACGACCTTGTTCAAAGAAGTGATTTCCCACTTGGAGACAATATTGAGCTAGACCCAAAAGACATTAAGAATTTCAGCCGAGGTGAACTCGCAAGGCTGATCTCGGGCGCAGAGAATTACCCAAAAGAGAGTGAAACGATCCTGAAAGAAGTTCGGGCCATGGCCGCTAAAACCAAAACCCCTGTATTGGGAATCACAGGAACAGGTGGTGCGGGAAAGTCTTCACTAGTTGATGAACTGGTTAGGCGCTTTCTTATTGACTTTGAAGACAAGAGTATTGGGATCATTTCTGTTGACCCCTCCAAGCGAAAAACCGGTGGAGCGCTGCTTGGTGACCGAATTAGGATGAATGCAATCCGCAATGAGCGCGTTTACATGCGCTCGCTAGCTACCCGCCAATCAAACCTGGCACTATCA
>CBFHWY010000080.1:0-12016 GCA_965659675.1 Salibacteraceae bacterium
GATGTCAGCACAACTCTAACAGACTAAAAACTAGCCATGATGAAGAAAATAGCGTTAATCATAGCGCTCTGTTCATTTTTTTGGGCAGAGGCGCAAGACAGCACGGTGAACGTCAGTTCGTCAAATAACTCTGAATTCATGCCAGTCAAAGGAGACATTGGTGTTGGCTTCAAAGTATCACTATTATCGATCACGAATTTCACTAACCCAAGTAGTTCTAACGCCAATGAAGCATTTCTTAGATACTTTTTGTCTGAAAGCACTGCGGTCAGAGCTCGACTTGGATTGAGTTATTCAAGAAGGTCAGATGAGAACTGGGTAACCAGGGATGGAGCTTCAGAACCCTGGGATCAGGTAAGAGATCAGCAGATCAGACATATTGCCTCTCACAGAATTGCCCTAGGTCTGGAAAAACGACCTGCAAAACTTCGATCAAAGTCTGATCGTATTCAGGGCTATTATGGTGGATCTGCCATTTTAGGCTACCAATCTACTACAGGAAGCATCACTTATGGCAATGGGATGGCTCGAGGAAATGTAGCGCCAACAAGTACCTCTAACTTTAACGCCGGCTTCTCAGGTCAAGCCAGAAATAGGCTCACCTCCTTTAACACAGGACATGTGATCACGGGAGGAGTTCGCGGCTTTGTTGGAGCAGAGATCTTCATAATGAAGAATTTCTCCGCATCATTTGAGGTTGGAACCAATCTACTTTACACTTTTCAGAGTAGAGAATTCCAGAACTTTGAGCGATTTACCACTGAATTGGAGACTTACAGCACCATTACAGATAGAAGTGGAAGCTTTAGCACAGAGACCGATAACCTGGATGGGGCATTGGTACTCATGCTGTACTTCTAAGAACGGATAAATACAATGTAGCTGAAACCCGGATCTTATGGATTCGGGTTTTTTTATTGAGAAATTGTCGTTCTGGAAAATAACTATATATTTGTAAGCGATTACTCACTATAGTGACTGAAAAACAGATCAAAATACTTCACACTGCACTTCGGCTTTTTGCCAGTGAAGGTTACAATGCGACTTCCACGGCGCGCGTTGCTAAAGAAGCAGGTGTGTCTGAAGGTTTGATCTTCCGTCACTTTAAGAATAAGGATGGGCTCCTGGATGCTATAATGGCGCAGATGAAGGAAAAAGTGAAGATGGCTTTTGACGATATCGCCCTGACAAGTGACCCTAAAGAAGTCCTTCGCAAGACGCTCACCATGCCGCTTGAAACGGACGAGGCAGACTATGAGCTATGGCGTCTGACCTATGCATTGAAATGGCAAAAGAACCGATATAATGATGAATCTCAGGATGCCATAAAGCTCGTTTTGAGAAACGCCTTTGAAAAGCTGGGCTATGCAGATCCAGATGCTGAAGTGGAGGTCATCCTCATGTGTCTGGATGGCATGGTAACATCCTTCTTATTGCATCCTCCGGCAGACAAAAAAAGAGTTGTGGAATGTTTGCTAAAGAAGTATGAACTCTAAAAAAATTTAACCTAAAATTAAAGTAATTACTCACTTACAATAACTATGAAAACAATCGATAAAACAAAACCCGTATTAGTAACAGGAGCCACAGGCTTCGTAGCAGGATGGATCGTAAAACGCTTACTCGAAGAAGGAATTACGGTTCATGCTGCCGTTCGAAATCCCGATAACAAACAAAAACTTGCTCACCTCGATGAGATCGCTGAGAAATCGTCAGGTAGTATCAAGTACTTTAAATCTGACCTGCTGAAAGAAGGCTCATACGATAAGGCCATGGAAGGCTGTGAGCTGGTATTCCACACAGCTTCCCCATTTACCCTGGATGTGAAGGATGCTCAGAAAGAGCTCATTGATCCAGCTGTGAATGGAACCGAGAATGTACTCAAGTCGGCAAATGCCGCATCAAGTGTAAAAAGGGTCGTAGTGACCAGCTCATGCGCTGCCATCTACACAGACGCCATCGACACTCAAAATGCTCCCAATGGAGCCATTACAGAAGAGGTTTGGAATACAACAGCTTCTCTGGACTACCAACCCTACTCCTACTCAAAAACCCTCGCAGAGAAAAAGGCCTGGGAAATGGCTGAAAAGCAGGAAGCCTGGGATCTGATCACGATCAACCCTTCCTTCGTAATGGGACCGGCCTTAAATAAAGGGGCGATCACTTCGGAGTCCTACAACATACTCAAGCAAATGGGCGGAGGTCAAATGAAGATGGGAGTACCTAAACTGGGTATTGGTTTAGTTGATGTTCGCAATGTGGCTGAGGCTCACATGAAAGCAGGCTTCACTCCCGAGGCAAAAGGGCGTTACATCACTTCTGCGCACAACACCAACTTTTTAGATATGGCCCTGAGCCTGCAGGAAAAGTATGGCGACAAGTATCCCTTACCAGGCAAAGCGCTTCCAAAGTGGCTGGTCATGTTCATTGGCCCATTCCTGAATAAAGAACTCACCAGGAGATATTTAAAAGCAAATGTGAATATTCCATTCAGTGCGGATAATTCAAAGATCAAAGAGGAACTGGGTGTTGAATTTCGTCCAATGAAAGAAAGTATGGAAGATGCTTTTGAAGTAGCTATCCAACATAATCTGGTCTAATGAGAATCATTCGTAAAACATTCCGATTTATGCTACTGAGTACTCTTGGGATCCTACTGCTTCTTGTTGGCGGAGGGCTGGTATTTGTCAATACCTCAAGTCAATTTGGTCAGAATCCCAAAGGAGCTGACCTTGAGCGCATGAAAAAGTCTCCTCTGCACAATGGGACTCAGTTTGTGAATCCGCAAAAAATCGAGATGGACATGATCAAAGGGATTATGAGCTTGCCTCGCTTCCTCAGTTTAAAGAATGGGAGTCCAGATAAAGCACTTCCGGTAAAGTTTGGAGACGACAAAAGGCCAGCGGTAGATTCTGCATGTTTTGTCACCTGGTACGGACATTCGGCCTTTTTGATCGAGATGAACGGAAAACGAATTCTCATCGACCCAATGCTTGGTGATGTGGCCTCTCCCCTTCCTTTTGGGTCCTCGCGATACACATACGAACGACCAATTCCTTTGGATGAGATCACGGACATCGATATGATGATCATCTCGCATGATCACTACGATCATCTCGACTACCCAAGCATCAAAAAGCTCAAGGATCGCGTTGCACATTTCTTCACCCCGCTTGGTGTAGGTTCTCACCTTAGATCCTGGGGAGTTGATTCATCTCAGATCACCGAATTCGATTGGTGGGACGAATCCAAATATGAGGGCATTCGACTTGTGGCCTGTCCTGCCCGACATTTTTCTGGAAGAGGTATTGGAGATAACAACAAAACTCTTTGGGCCAGTTGGATCATTGAATCTGAGCACAGCAAACTTTACTTTAGTGGAGATGGTGGATATGGTCCACATTTTAAAGAAATAGGCGAGAGAGAAGGTCCTTTCGACCTTGCTATGATGGAATGCGGTCAGTACGACTCAGCCTGGGCTCAGATTCATATGATGCCAGAGGAAAGTGTACAGGGTGGACTCGATGTCAAAGCCAAGATCCTAATGCCTATTCACTGGGGCGCTTTTCAGTTGGGCATTCACACCTGGACCGATCCTATTGAGCGATTCACTGCAAAGAGTGAAGAACTCAATGCCCAAAGTGTTCACCCGATCATTGGTGAGCGTTTTTTGGTGGGTATGGATCTTCCAAAGTCCACATGGTGGGAGTAGTTTGAGCTATGCAGCTTATCTGATATTTGTATTTGGGTTTTATCCCCTGGATGCTCGTATCTCAGTATTTTTCTAAATTGCACAAAAGAGATTCCTATGGACCTATTTGATTCGATCATAGCCACACTAAAGAGCGGTAAAAAAGACAAAAACCCAGAGGGTTTGTGCCCAAATTGCTGGGGACAGCAAGAGTACAGTGGCAAGTTTTATGAAGCGGTCAAAAACCACGAGTCTGTGATCAACAATGTGAACTCAGACATGGGCTGGATAAGAGACTACGCAAGAAAGAACCTCTCCTCCATTCAACTGGAACGCAATGAAACGGATTATGTCTGCCCTAACTGTAAACTCAAGTACAAGGAGCATTAGCAGTTTTCATCCAAAATGCAAGAGCTTATTCATTACGGACTGCATTTAGTCCTCCCTCTTTTTATCGCTCTCACTGCGTTTCGCAAATCCTGGATTAGGGTTTACATGATCTTTTTGCTCAGCATGCTGGTAGACCTCGATCACCTCTTGGCTACTCCCATTTTCGATCCAGACAGATGCAGCATCGGTTTTCATCCGCTGCACAGCCAATGGGCTATCATCATCTACTTTTTAATGCTTCTTTGGAGAGGAAAGCGAGATATTCAGATCCTGGGATTGGCACTCATACTCCATATGGGGACTGATCTACTCGACTGCTATTTATAAAAGCGGCACCAGCACCACTCCAATAAGGATGATCAACAGAATGATCGCCCCATAAACTGTGGTTGCTAAAAACATGCTGATAGGCCCCATGATCGCATGAAGTGGTCGGTATTTATCCTTCAGAAAATAGAAGAAATACAGCAACAACACGACAGATATGACCGACTGTACCGTGTCCCTAAGTTCCATATCTGGAATAACCAGAAGGATGATGCCTGAAAGCTCGATCGCAAATGCCAAAGCATAAAAGGAAAAGGCAAAACTCTCAGCCAAATTGAAAGTTCTTCGATAGATCAAGGCGAGCAGCAGACCCAGAAATACTGGAATACCCAACTCAAAATAGTTCTTGTAAGTTGATTGTAGTTCTACTATGATGGCTGTGGCCTGAGAAAAACGCTCCTGAATACCAAGCTCTTCTTCCCCAGTGCTTTCAAACTTAATGTCAAGCCCACTCAATACTGACCCATAGAAAACATACTGCAAGAGCATCAAAATCGATGCAAACACAAAAAAGAACTGCACGGGTGAAGCGTAAGTCTTTCTCTTGCCAGCAGCGTAATCTTTGACCATCTTCTTTGGATCCCTAAAAAAATCTCTGATGGTTCTCCAATATCTTCCTTCAATGCTTAAGATAGAACTGGGAACTGAAGCAAAGACCTCTTTCATTGTGAGGCTTTTTACCCCACTGCTTTGACCGCATTCTGGACAGAACTTACCCTTGTATTCAGTGTGACAATTAAGGCATTGTATCAAACCAAAGATACTCAATGACCGTGACCATTAGGTTCGGCATCCCCCACATAATAAGCTCCTTTGATCACAAAATCCCTATTCTTTAAGCTATCTGGAAAGTTCACTAAGGCCACCATTCCTCCATCACTGGGTCCTTTTTCAACATTGATGGGCTTGATGTGATCCTGCTCTTTCATGTAAACCACCGCGCTGCCAAAGGCATCCGAAAAAGCAGCTTCTGGCAGTGCAAGAAGTGTATCCTGTCCTACCAGGATCTCTGCCTGAAAAAGAGCTCCGGGCTTCAGGTCTCTCTCATGTGAATCAAAATGTCCGTGAACCCTTACTTTTCGACTTGTCTGATCAACCTTCTGCCCCACCAAAAAGACCTCACCACTGTGAATTTGATCATTTTCTGAAAAGCTGAACTTGATCGGCTGACCTTTCTCTATAAAAGGCAGATCCTTTTGATAAACCTGCATCTCAAGGTGCAAATGGCTCGGATCTACGATCTCATACAAAAGCTCTGAGGCCTCTACCTGTTTCCCTAAATTGATGTTCATTTCAGTAATGAATCCCTTGAATGGGGAACGAATGAATAGCTCAGGTTGTATACCTTCCTCCTGGATCTGCATTGGGTCAAAACCCAACCATAGGAGTTTTTCACGCAGTGATTGCCTGGTGATCTTTGCCTTCTTTTGAAGCTTGGCTGCATTTAAAAGCTCCTTGTCAGAAATGGCTGAAGCTTCTGATAAGCTGGTCTTTCTAGCTAATTCCTTCTCCAAATAGGCCTCCTCTTCCAGCGCGTTGAGAAAGTCCTCTTGCAGTTGGATATAGGTCGCATCCCTTAATTTACATAAGACCTCACCTTTACTCACCTCATCACCTGGATAGAAATTCACCTCTGATACTCTTCCGCTCAAGCTTGCGCTGATGCTTGCCTTATTCTGAGGTGGAACATCAATGATCCCAGAACATCTAACCCGTTGATAAATGGGAACAGGACTTAATTTTCCAAACTCAAGTCCGGATAAGTCTTTCTGGCCTTCCTTCAAATGAATAACTCCATTTTGTCCTTCTGCGACATTTGGAGCTTCGGACTTCTCCTTTGGGCTGCCGCATGAAGCCAATGCAATTGTGATCGCGATAATACTTGTTATTCTCATGGCTGATAAAACTTTTGGTTTACCAATAATTGGTTGTACTTACATAAATGATCGAGGTGATCCATCTTCAATTCCAATGATTGTTTAAGATTACTTAGATGCTCCCACATCTCGATCTCACCTTCACTAAATGCTTTATTTGAACTGCTTTCGAGCAAGGTTGAACGCTCCATGAAATAGGCGTCATTCTCAAGTACTTTTGTATAAAGCGCAAGTTGCTCGGAGATCATTTTCAGATCTCTTTCGTATTCATTGAGACTTCTGTCTTTTTGGTTATTTGCAATCTCCAGGTCGATCTTTGCCTGACTCACCTTTGACTTTTGGTTCGGGATGAACAGCGGCACCTGAAGACCAAAGACCAATCCATCAAAACCTCGCACTCCATCAAGCTGCTGATTAAAATATCCCAATTCCAGCTCGGGAAAATAGTTGGCGCGTTGAAGACTTAGCTGTTGTTGTCGAATCTCCAGATCTCTGGTGAGTGGTTCGGTTAAAATGTTATTCAAACGATCACCACTGTCCTCAATGTTCAAAATATCGATCTGCTCCCCCGGTAATTGGGGCAAGCTATCACAGAAACAGAGTTTGAGCATCTCCGCCTCCAGCGTGCGCTGCGCAGAACCGAGTATGAGCTTGATCTGTACCAGCTCCCGATAGAAGTCTTCAGCATACCTTCTTTGCACTCCGCTGATCTCACCTAGTTTTTCTCGAAGTTTGTTTCGTTCGCCAAAGGCCTCAAATTCTTCGAGCAAAGATTCCAGCATGAACAGTACATCACGATTCTTCCAATATTCCAGGTAATGTGCGGCTGCTTCTCGCTTGAGCTCCGCTTTTCTCAATTCCTGCACTGAACTGTAGTAACTTTCTTCTAATCTGTACTGCCTGGAACGCTGCAGGTGCTGGGGAATCACTCCCAAATTCTGAGTAAGTTGCCAATTGTAATCCATGAACGAAGAGTTGATCTGTCCGTACTGATAAACAAAGGCCGTTTTTGGGACAGTTATCGCTGACTTCCGCATCGCCCGGCTGCGGTCCTGTTCTAACTGGATATCCTCCAGATCCAGATTCCTCGACTCAACCTGACTGATGAACTTAGATAGTCCTTCAGGGTATCCCTGAGCTTTTAAACCTGCGGAGGCGAGGAATAGTAATGGCAACAGGACAAGTACTTTCGGTTTCAAACCTATTGACCTTCGGCTTAAATAGAAGAGCACCGGAAGCACGAATAGGGTAAGAACGGTTGATGAAATAAGTCCGCCGATAACCACAGTGGCCAGCGGCTTTTGCACCTCAGCTCCAGCACTGGTAGATAGTGCCATTGGCAGGAATCCTAAGGCGGCCACCGAGGCGGTCATGATCACCGGTCTTAATCGGTCGAGTCCAGCTTTGATTGCAAGCTGCACTGCACTTAATTTCTCATTTTTCTCCATAGTTAACATATGATTCATCAATACGATTCCATTTAGCACGGCTACTCCGAATAAGGCAATAAAGCCTATACCCGCTGATATGGAAAAGGGCATTCCGCGCATATAAAGAGCCGCTACCCCACCAATGGCAGAAAGAGGAACTCCACTAAAGACAATAAGTGCGCTTTTGATGGAACCAAAAGCCATGTACAATAGGATAATGATCAATGCAAGTGCTATAGGCACGGCAATGGCCAATCGACTTTGTGCAGACTCCAGGTTCTCAAATTGCCCACCATATTCGAGGTAGTAACCAGGCGGTAATTTCAGGTTTTTGTCAAGCTCATTTTGAATCTCTTCTACCAGACTGGCAGCATCTCTCTCGCGAACATTGATCCCTACAGATATCCGTCTTCGCGTTTGCTCGCGCGATATCTGCATGGCTGCTTTTTCAAATTTCTTATCTACCAACTCACTTAAATGCACCTTGTTACCGGCATTGGTCAGGAGGAAAACCTTATCAAGATCCAATTCCTTTCTGAATTCAGGCTCATAACGCAACACAAGGTCATATCTCCTTTCACTCTCATAGATCACTCCGGCATATTCTCCGGCATAGGCTGTTCGAACAAGACGATTGATATCATCAATATCAACACCATATTCGGCTGCTTTTTGGCGATTGACCTTTAAACTCATTTGAGGAAAGCCCTGCGTACGTTCAAGCTTCACATCTGCTGCTCCCCTGATCGGTTCTATCAATGCGGTGGCTCTCTCTCCTAAGTCTGAAAGGACCTGGAGCTCATCCCCAAAGATCTTCAATGAGATATCCGATTTTGAACCCGTGATCAACTCATTAAATCGCAATTGAATGGGTTGAGTGAACTCAAAATTGGCTCCAAGTAGCTTTTCCAGACTCAACTTCATCTTTTCAACGAGTTCTTCGCGGTCATCTGCTGAAACCCAATCATCTCTTTCTTTCAGAATGATCATGATATCTGCATCCTCCATCGCCATAGGGTCTGTTGGAACCTCAGCCGTTCCAATTTTCGATACCACATGCCGAACCTCTGGGAAATTTTCAAGCAGAATACGCTCTACTTTGGTGGTGGTCTCCACACTCTGTGTAAGCGAACTACCGGGCTTTATACTCATCTGCATGGCGAGATCTCCTTCCTCAAGTGTTGGTATGAACTCAGCACCCATTCGCAAGAATGAAAAAACAGCCAAAAACAAGAGCAGAACACTCGTGATCACCACTTTGATGGGATGTTTGAGTGCTAAACTTAGAGCTGGTTCATAAAGATCCCTCAACTTATCGATAATCCGATCTGAAAAGCTCTTTTTAAGCTCAATATTGCGTTTGAGCACAAGAGAAGACATCACTGGAACATAGGTGATGGCAAGTATCAAGGCTCCAAGAATGGCAAAACTCACGGTTTGTGCCATGGGGCGAAACATCTTGCCTTCTATCCCTTCCAGACTTAATACCGGGATGAAGACCACCAGGATGATCAATACACCAAAACTCGCACTCTTGGCCAATTGACCAGATGAAGAGCCGATGATCTTATCGAGCTCAGCCCTGCTGATCTTTCCCTTATATCGGCCTGAATACAAACTATGTAGTATACTCTCAACGATGATCACCGCACCGTCCACCACGATCCCGAAGTCAATTGCACCCATCGACATCAAATTGGCTGAAGTGCCGTTCAAACGCATGAGGATCAAGGCAAAAAGCAAGGAAAGCGGAATCACAGAAGCTACGATGAGTCCTGAACGCCAATTCCCAAGCAGAAGAATCAAAACAAAGATCACGATCAGTCCGCCCTCCAGAAGGTTGTTTGATACCGTCCCAATGGTTCTGTTGACCAATTTACTTCTGTCGAGATATGGATAGATATCGATGCCTTCGGGGAGTGACTTCTGTATCTTTTGGATCCGTTGCTGTACATTTTCGATTGTTTTAGAGGAGTTTGCTCCTTTGAGCATTAGTGTGATTCCACCTACGACTTCTCCTTTGCCATCCATGGTCATGGCTCCGTATCTGGGTGCAAAGCCGTCCTTTACTTTCGCAATATCTCGAATCAGAATCGGTGTTCCTCCTCTGTTCTCGACGATGGTATTCTCAATATCCTCTTTGGTTCTCATCAAGCCTTCAGACCTGATGTAAATAGCATTGGGTCCGCGTTCTACATAACTCCCCCCTGCATTGGCATTGTTTAGCTGTAGGCTCTCATGGATCTGTTTGAGCTCTATGTCAAAACTCTCCAATAAGACAGGGTCAATAGACACCTCGTACTGTCTTAAAAAGCCACCAAAAGAGCTGACCTCCACGATTCCCTTAACCCCGCTCAGCTGGCGTTTAACCAACCAATCCTGTATATCACGAAGCCTCATAGCATCATAGCTATTTCTGTATTCAGGTTGAACCTCTAAAACATATTGGTAGATCTCACCTAAACCACTGGTAATAGGCATCAATTCAGGAACCCCTATTTCAGGTGGGATGAGCTTACTCGACTCATCAACCTTTTCTTTTACATATTGGCGCGCCTTGAGTATTGGAATATCCTCTTCAAAAACGATGGTGATCACGGATAGACCATATCTGGAGATGGAACGCAATTCAACAGCACCAGGCAGGTTTGCCAAACTCAACTCAAGGGGGTAGGTTATAAACTCTTCTACCTCTTGCGGAGCAAGGCTGGGTGAGCTTGTTACCACCTGCACCTGATTGTTTGTAATATCAGGCACGGCGTCTAGTGGGATCTGTCCTGCTGAATAGATCCCAAACAATGCAAGGGCTGATACCGATAATAAGACTAAGACCTTATTCGCTAAGGCTAATTCAATGATTCTTTGAAACATAAATAAAACTGTAAACAATGAGATAGATCTTGAGACCTATCGAAAAGCTGAACTTCGTTATACAGTTTGTGGCGGGGCTCTTCCCGAAAAATCTTGCTGAAAAGTATTGGAGACCTGGCGGTCATCAGCCACCTCAAGCTCAGTGCTTAGAAATTCTGGTAAGGGAAGAAGCAGCTCAAGGCTCACAAATGCAAAGTTCCACGGACCTATGTCTGGTGGCGCTACAAAGTGCTCAAAATGATCTTCACCAAGGTCGATCATAAAGAAATGCTCAAGAAGGTGTAGGAAACCCTGTTCTTCTTGAAGCTCAACTTCATGGCAATGACTTTCCTTGCTATGATCGTGTGGAACCACTGCATGCAGCTGAATCAGGAAAACAGCATAAAAGGATAATATGAGCCCCAATTTTTTCACTCTTGCAAAAGTAGGTCAAATGCTTTGGCAATTTATGACCTTCATCACTTCAGGCTAAATCATGGCAAACAGCAATTGAGAGCGATTGATGGTAATAAGTGCAGCATTTCTTGACTTTATCTATCTTGCCAAAGCTTTAGGTAAATCCCGATGATGAAAACCTCTAGCCTGTTATGGCTCGCTCTTGTTTCCTGTTTCCTGATTTCCTGCTCGAGCTCGAGCGATGTAGTAAGCGATGGTCTCTTTCAAAAGAGAAAGTATCGCAAAGGCTATCATATCAATAGTCCTTTTAAACAGGAACAAAGCTCTCAAGGAAAAGGGCAACACGCTCAAAGGACTATTCCGCAAGTCCAGGAATATACCCGACCAGTTGTTAGAGAGTCGATTAAAGATTCAACTCCAGACTTCAAATCACTTTCTGAAGAGATTGTCGGCTCCTTAAACATGAGTAAGGAAGAGATCAAGGATGTGCACAACGGCCTGCTCTATACCAGCATTAAACAATTCAGTTCTAAAAACTTAGAAAAGAACCTCATTCTGGCTCAGCAGAATAAGCGAATAAGAGCCTTCTACAAAAAGCTCATCGACGACCGCGATGACAAAAAGAAAGATAGGCGCTTAGGAGTCATTGCATTCTCCTTGTTTTTAGGGTCAATATTATTTGGACTCATTAGTTTTATCCTACTTGCGGTGGCAGTATTCGAGGGAGGGTTTGTCTTTGTCATTTTGAGCTTCGCCCTCTTCTTGTTAACCTTATTAGCATTCATCGTCTCCTTCATTTTGGCCATTGTAAGCCTTGCCAGGAACATCTCAAAAGATGATCGTACTCAACGAGAAATCGTTGATATGGCCTTTGCGATTGCAACACTTTTTTTAATTGTCTTACTTATCGCTTTAAGCATAGCACCTATTTTGTAGTGTTGGGAGTAGGGGCATAAACCACAAGTTTACCTGCGGGAGGAGGGCTACAAGCTGCAAGCTACAAGCTGCAAGCTACAAGCTACAAGCTACAAGCT
>CBFHWY010000081.1:0-11990 GCA_965659675.1 Salibacteraceae bacterium
AGAACAGCCTTGATGCAGTTGCTCTGATCTTTGTTCATTTAGATCCCAGTACCCGAAATGCCTTTCATCAAGCCTTAATTGATGCCTTAAGACCAGGAGGATACTTCATATTAGAGGCTTTCAGCAAAGCACATCTTCAGTTCAATTCGGTAAACCCTTCCGCAGGTGGTCCCAAGAATGAAGCATTGCTTTTTAGTAAAGAAGAGATCTCAGGTGATCTGAGTATGTTGGATGTGGAGCAAATAGAAGAACAAGAAGTTGAACTCACGGAAGGAAAGTATCATTACGGTACAAGTTCAGTTATCCGATGTATAGCTCAGAAAAATTGAGCTGAGAACCAGAGCTGTTAAGCTTTGTTTTAATGCTATGGCAATATTTACAGCACAAGACTTCCAATCCTTCAGCTCAAAACAACGCAGAAACCTGCTGAATAAGATCTCAGGAATTCGCCCCGTTTGCCTTATCGGCACCGCCAATGAAGACGGAAATACCAACCTTACGGTATTTAATTCCCTGGTACACATTGGTGCGAATCCTCCTTTACTCGGACTCATTTTACGCCCAACAACAGTGGAGCGTCACACTTATGAGAACATCAAGAAAACAGGGGTTTACAGCATCAACCTTTCTACAGTTGCTATGCTCGATGCTTCTCACCAAAGCTCAGCGAAGTACCCAAAGGATATTTCGGAATTTGACGCCACCGGACTTGAAGCTGAATGGCTCGATGGATTTCAAGCTCCATTTGTGAAGGAAAGTCCGATCAAGATAGGCTTAAGTCTTGAAGAAGAACATTTCATTCAAGCGAATGAAACACGATTGCTGGTTGGTAGGGTAGAGCAGCTGATTATTCCTGAAAATTCAATTGACTCGAATGACCAATTGTTAGTGGAGCATTTGGATCTTTTGAATGTAGCTGGACTCGATACTTATTTCCAAACCGAATTTCTGAAAAGGAAAGATTATGCAAGGCCTTAGGATTCCTTTTTCTTTTTACTGAGATCTTTTATGAATAACTCAGCGCGCCCAACTGCACCTACAGGTAAGAGCAGACCTTCCTTGGTAACATGAACACCATGCGGAGTGATCTCAAGACTATCCATCTTCAACTGGATGCGCTCATAATTGTCTTTTTTACCGATTGCAGATTCTAGAATTTGGGGCAATTTTTTGAGAACGGTATCAAGCCTGAATTGCATGTTCTCTTCAAGTAAGCTCATCAAACTATCCTGAAACAACATAGCACCCATGGTGATGGTGATGCTTTCGTCGTTCATCATGAGGTCCAGATTATCGAAAGAAGCGAGCTTTTCTTTTTCGTCATAATTCAGGCGCCCTTTAAAGAAGAATTTCCCGCTATAGTCGCCTGTGATCTCTGCAAAGAGACCAATATCCTGACCGGCTCCAAATAGTTCAACTTCCTTGATCCTGACCTCTTCACCTTCGATCTCAAAAACTTCTTTAGAAAGAATGGAGTTGGCTTTCTTGTTCATCTCAGCATAAGAAAGATGCAGTAATAGGTCTATGTCGAATTCTTTGCGCACTTTCCTTAATGACTTTAATGGGGGCAAGGCACGTAATGCTCTATTTTGAGGCTTCAGATCAAAGGCCATGTCGGTCCAGCATGAAAGGTATAGCTCCAGCCACTGGCTTTTTCCATTGATGGCCGAAAGTCCAATAGAATAAGGAAGGATCTGAAAGTAGATATTCCCATATTCCGTTTTGATGGTCTTTTCCTCTTGAATCTTCTCCCAAACCTTCTCAATGGAAGGTCGAATTTTAATACCTGGGACTACTTCATGATCGAGTTTGTCAACGAGTTGCGGGATAAATTCAGGAAGTCTTTTGTCGAGAATGCCAGCTACGGAGACGTGAATAGACCCTACATCCAATGTCGGTTCTTCCGTCCATTTGATAGATACCAATTCTGATTGGGTACTAAAATGATATTCAGAGTCGACCCAAACTTTGGATCTGATAGTGACCATCGCACCCAAATTAAAGCTTGCTTCCTGTTCCAGTTGTTTTTTGAAGATCTTGACCTTAAATCGTCCCCGCAGATGGAAATTCACGGGCATCTTGATCAGGCATTCATCTCCTTTGAATTGGAAGCTGGCCCGTCCATTCTTCACAAGTGATATGGAGTCACTTTCAAGTTGAGGGGTGTTGATCCTGGCATTTTTGAGCAGCTCGCCCGCTAACTTTTCATTGATGATATCCTCAATGGCTCGAACACTCAGTTTTACTGGGAAATGGAGCGCTGAATAGGCTTCTTCCTGATAAGATATATATTCATAGTCCCAGGTGCGCGGGTCTTCTTGCTTGCAAGAACATAAAGCCAGCAGCAGGATGAGCGAAAAGGAGATACTTACTCTGAACATGATTAAAAAGCTCTTCCAATGTTACATCATTTCCGATGAAAAGGAAAGCTTCATGATCAAAGCATCATCAAGAGCTCATCAGCACATGAGTTGTTGGCGACAAAACGGAATTAAGCCATTTGTGCCCCTTTCGGGCTACCCGGTTTGATCCCTGGGTCCACATCCTCATCCGGGCCTTTTCTAAAACCATAAGAGACCTGATGAATGAAGTCTTTTGGAAACTTTTCGCTATTGTCAAAGCCCAATTCAATCTCTCCATCTTCTTTAGGGATGTAGTTCGTTTTGAAAATATAGTCCCATAAACTTAAGCTGATCCCAAAATTCACCCCTGGCATCTGGCCTTTTGGAAGTTTCTTGGCGTGATGCCATAAGTGCATTACTGGGTTGTTGAAGATGTATTTTAATGGACCCCAGGTGATCTTCACATTAGAGTGATTCAAGTGACCAATGGTAATGGCTGTGAAGTGTACGATGTATGCTTGCTCAGGTTCAAATCCACCGAGTATCATTACCCCAAAGGTCTTTAAGGGCTTGTAAAGGATGTTTTCCATCCAGTGATATCTCAGGTGAGCTGCAAATCCCATTTCCTCTACCGAGTGGTGAACTTTATGGAATTGCCAAAACGCTGGTACCCTGTGCAATGCAACATGTGTTACCCATTGCACAAAATCAAGTACAATGAAGAAGATCAGCAACTGTCCCCACATGGGTAAACTCGATAGGTCGATGAGCGCGAGGGATTCCATGGTGACTCCTATATCGCCGAAGAAAAGCTCCATTGATTTGTAGACCCCGGCGATCACAACAGCGAAAATGAAGAAGTTGAAGAACATGTAGAAACCGTCCAACCAAAAATCCTTTCGAATGATCTTTTGCCCTTTTCTCCAGGGAAAGAAGATCTCCAGAAGCCAGGCGCCCAGGCTGATCAAGATCAAGCCATAGAAATAGTTGCTATACCACGGAACATCGAAGGTGATCGAATTCCAAACCCAGTTTAATGTGCCTGTGAAGGCGTTAATGAATGCTTCTAAATATTTCATCTTTTATTCAAATATGCTTGTTACACTATCTTTTTCAATGGGCAGATCCTCATGGTAACTCCAATCGATCCATGACCCGTCGTAATTTTTGACCTTTTTGTATTTCAACAATTCTCTTAATACAAAGCTGGTCTGGGCAGAGCGCACCCCACTTTGGCAATAGACCAGGATCTCTTTGTCGCCCGACACCCCTTGTGATTCATAGAGCTTCCTTAATTCAGAGGCTGGTTTGAGTTTCATGGTGTTGTAATCGATATTATGATAGAAGTCGATCATCATAGCGCCAGGTATATGTCCGGCCCTAAAAGCGCCTTTTTTTTGTCTTTTCCCTGAAAACTCTTCTTCACTGCGTGCATCGACGATCAAGTGTGAAGTGGATCCCAGAGCGGCAAGGACCTCTTCTTTTGAAGCAAGTATTGACTCTTCTTCAGTATCATTTAGCTTAAAGCTAGCGGCCTGTGGTTCTTTTGATTCTTTCGTGAACTTATATCCTGCCGCTAACCAGGCATTGGTACCGCCATCCAACAAACAGCAGGCTTCATAACCATAATACTTCAACAACCAGATCAATCGCAGGGCATCAACCCCTCCCTTATCGTCGTAAACAACGATCGTATCTCCAGTACTTGCGCCAAGTTTGCTAAGCAGGCTCTCCAATTGGCTTTTAGATGCTCTCATTCCACCAAAAGGGTAGGAGCTATCCTGAATATCTGGTCGCCAGATGTTCATGGCACCAGGGATATGTCCTTCTGAAAAAGCCTCAGCTTTTCTGTGATCTACCAAAAAGAGATTCTCCCTGTCCATTTGCGCAAACTGCTCCGCAGAGATGACATGAGGACTCAATTGGTAGTTTTCCTCAGCGTTCACAGTTAATGCTTCGTTCTTGCCCATACATGAGTATAACAAACCAGCGAGAAGAAAGATCAGCCACTTATTGAATCTCATACCATTCATTGATCACAAGGTTCGCTCTTCGGCCTTTTTTCTTAGGAGCATAATTTTTAGCGAGATAATCGAGGATCTTGGATTCATTGACGCCAAGGTCCCAGAGTTTTTGAGTTTCCTGCATCCACACGATGGTCTCTTTCCATCGTTCCCTCGACATTCTGTTCTGTGTTATGAGTTTGGCGGAGTGACAAGCGAGGCAATTCTGTTGTACCAGCTCAAAATCATCTGCAAAGGCGAGTCCGGTGGCTTGATGTATGCCATCCACAACCTCATCTTCCAGACTCCTGGGTTCAGATGATTTGTCCTGCTCAACAAGTACCTCTTCTTTATAGAGTAGCTCATCGAGTCCAGGTGCATCAAAGCTGAAGTAGATCACCAAAGCCAAAAGAGCGATCACCGACCATGCCAATCGGTTCATGTTTTTGATCAGTCGGCGATAGACTGCTAATTCATCTGGCTTCTTCTCCTTCATTACACGATCTTAACAGCAATTCGGTGACATGCATTGTTCAGATATCCTTTTGGATTCCAACCTGGAACGACCATCGGTTGGCTCATACCTTGATCATCGGTAGCTTTTGCCCAAACTTCATAGTATCCCTTTTCTGGAAATTTGATCTGAGTTTTCCAGTGTTGCCAGGCCATTCTATTTGCGGGAGCCTCTAAAGACACTTCTTTCCAGCTAGCGCCAAAATCAATGGAGACTTCCATTTTCGTAACTTTTCGATCTCCGGCCCAGGCGTGTCCGCGTACCTCAAGACTTCTACCCAGAGATAGTTTCCCACCACTCTTGGGGTAGGTGATCAGGCTTTTCACAGGCATACTCTCAATGATGCACATGTCCTCGTCTTTTACCTTTTCACCAGGTTGAACGGATTCACATGGAACGCGATAGGCTTTTCCCTCCATTTTGGTTCCGTCATGAACCTTGTTTCGGATCTTGATCTCGGTTAACCATTTACCAGAGGTGGAAGCGGGCCAACCACCAAATACCAGTCGCAGTGGGTGTCCGTTCATCACTGGAATATCTTCCCCATTCACCGCCCAGGCAATGAGTGCTTCGTCTTCCAGCGCTTTTTTCATGGGAACTCCTCTAGAGATCGGATCTTTGTTTGGGTCGCCACTGAGGTGAGTATCGGCGCCATAATAGCCAATATAAACCGCATCATCTTTGATTCCGGCATCCTCAAGCACATCTCTCAGACGAACTCCTGTCCACTGAGCGCAGTACACCGCTCCTGTGGTCCATTGATTCCCTTTGGCTGGAGGGTTAAATTCAGAACGACCATTTCCTCCACATTCCAACGTGAGCTGGTAACTGTGATGTTTAAACTTAGCCTTAAGCTCTTTGATCGTATAGCTTTTTTCATTCACCACAGACTCACCACTGATCTTTAGGGTCCATTTGTCTACGTCGATTTCCGTTGGAGGAATGCCATTATTTCTAACAAACATCACATTGGCAGGAGTGATTTTGTCGTCGAGCAAGTGCGCTGGGGTCTCCACGTTCCACGGACGATCATTAAGGATCACGAGATCGTCGTGTTTTCCCTTGATCGGAAATTCTGCAGCGCTTTCTAGCAGGCCGATAGGAGTATATTCTTTTGGCATCATTTTGCTAAAAACGATGTTGGCTCCCAACATGGCCGATAGGCTACCCAGTCCACTTTTTAATACAAAGGAACGGCGCGACATTGGAGAATGCACACGCTCGTTCAGGTGTTTTTTTAAGCTGCCCTCTTTTTTCTTTTCTGCCATAGCTTTTACATCTTTCCTTTCATCATTTGATTCCAGTAGAGGTATGGAAGTCCGTATTTCTTCAGGATCCACATACTCCAATTCTCTTTGGTTGTATCCACGAACTTGCTCAGGAATGGATCAGAGTCTCTCACATTGTCATATTTGAACTCAGCGAGCAACATTTTTCCATATCCAGTAACGATAGGGCAGGAGGAGTAGCCGGAGTAAGCGGCGTCGCTAATTTGATTCCTATCCATGAGCGTCAGAATATTTTCGACCACAACCGGAGCCTGCTTTCTTGCTGCAGCACCTGTTTTTGCGGTAGGAAGATGAGCTGCATCCCCCAAAGCAAAGACATTTGAATATTTATTGTGTTGAAGGGTATGTTTGTCAACATCGATCCATCCCCCAGGATTGCCTTCCAGCGCTAGTGGTGATTTTTTGATAAAATCTGGCGCTGATTGCGGCGGAGCAAGGTGCACTATATCATAGGGCATAGTGATGTTCGCTTCTCCCTCGAGTCGTTCATGAATGTCCCTATCCTCATTCACGATGCACTTGTTCTCATTTGCTTTGGTATAGACATAATGAAGCTCTTTCTTCTTTGGGTCGATACTCACCAGCTTGTAGAAAAAGCGTGTTTGAACATCATAACGTTGAAGTACTTTATTCAAGGTTTTAGCGAAATCCTTTACGCCAAAGATCACAGATCCTGGAGTCGGATAGATCACATTGATATCCTCAAGCACTCCCTTTTTCTTCCAATGGTCTGAAGCCAGATACATCGTCTTTTGAGGCGCTCCTCCACATTTGATCGGAGTAGCAGGCTGGGTGAACACAGCGTTACCCTTTTTGAAATTCTTAATGACCTCCCAGGTATGGTCTGGGTCAACGTAGTTAGAACAAACACTTTCAGTGCCCAAGGCATCCTTAAGTCCGTCAATACCGTCAATATCGATCTGTATTCCAGGGCAGACCACCAGGTATTTGTATTTTATGTGTTCTCCTCCACGAAGGCTCACAACATTGTTCTCAGGATCGAATGTCTCCGCATAATCCTGAATCCATTCAGCCCCTTGGGGAATAAGGTCTTTTTCGTTCCTTCGAGTGTCTTCGAAATTGTAGGTTCCAGCTCCAACCAGGGTCCATGCGGCCTGGTAGTAGTGATTCTTTGAGGGTTCAATGATACCGACCTTTAGTTTGGGCTGTTTTCTGAGTAGCTGTGCGCTCACCATGATCCCAGCAGTGCCACCTCCGACGATCAGTACTTCAAATTCTTTTTCCATGACGTAGTTTTTGCATTTTGGTAATGACTCGCAATTTAAGAAGCTAAGAGGGCCTAAAAAGTGACGTTCATCACATAAAGAAAGGGCGCACCAATGGCACGCCCTTATCATCACCTGCTACGTCTGAAAACTAGCCTAGCTTTCGAGCCAGACTGTTCCATCCACCTCCGTTTATAGCTTCAACACCGGCATTGTTAAGTTTACCTGCTGCCGTTCCACTTCTCATTCCAGAAGCACAACATGTAATGACCGGTTTGCCAAGTTTTTTAATGTCGTTGATCTTGCGATCGATCTGATCCAAAGGAATATTCTTAGAGCCTTTGATATGCCCTCCACCGTATTCCTGTTTGCTTCTTACGTCGATCACTACCGCTCCTTTTCCAACGAGCTCTTCAACCATTTTATCATTTGTTCCCAATCCGAAAAAATCCAATAATCCCATTTGTTCTTTTGTTTGATCCAAAAGTAGGGCGATACCATGGGAGTGGAAGTGTCAAATGTCACAGTTTAGGGGTCAGGGGTCAGGGGTCAGGGTTTAGGGCTGCAGGGTTTATAAACCGAAAAATGAAAAATGTAGAATTTAAAATGTAAAAGTGACCTGATAGCAGAGAATACCTTGCCAATTAAGGAATGCATGATATCAATAATCAGGCGAAAGCAAATAAGGGACCTTTGGATTCGACCCGTAGAAATCCAGTATGAACTGAACGGCAATCGAACTCGGTGTTTAACTATGAAGAATAGGATCTAGGATTTAGGATCCGGAGAATAGTGATTTTAATCTACGATTATTGCCTTCCCTCGAATGTTCTCTCTATTTCCAGACCCCTGACCTCTAGCCTCTAGATCCCGCACCTTATTATCAAGACAAAAATGAAAAAGCAACAAGCTGCAAGTTTACCTGCCAAAGCAAGGCGGAGGATGGCTACAAGATTCAAACTGCAAGGCGCAAGTTTAGTTCCTGGTCTGTGGGATTTAGGAGAGAGCCTTAGTAGAAAGCCAGAT
Organism: Salibacteraceae bacterium; assembly: GCA_965659675.1. Taxonomy (GTDB): domain Bacteria; phylum Bacteroidota; class Bacteroidia; order Flavobacteriales_G; family Salibacteraceae; genus CBFHWY01. The sequence continues at coordinate 8,401 of CBFHWY010000081.1, forward strand.
CAAAGGATGGGATATTACTCGAAATATTCGTTGAAGCTCTGGTAGGAGGCTTCGAGCCTGGTGATGATCTCCTGCGCTTCGTCCTCACTGTGGGCATTGGATAATGACTTGATCAGATCCATATGTGGATGCAGCCAATTGTGAAGCGCGTCGTGACTTTCACCTTTCATGGTGCAACTTTTTATCAAAGCGCTATTCTGGGCGTTCAGTTCTTCAGAAAGTTTTTGGTAATTCAGGTTGCGTTTATTGATGTATTCATTCAGAATATCACTACTCATTTGAATATGAGGCTTCATTTCCTCATTGATCTTCCATTTTTCACCCTTGTTCAGTTGAATAGCGTGTCCCTGTTTTGCTCCGTGATCGTGCTGTTCTACTGAGTCGCAGGCTAAAAGACCTGATGCTGCAATGAAAAGCGTGATTAAATAAACCTTCATAGTCTTTTTATTTAGCCTGGAACGGATGTCGCTTCGGGTGCTTTGAATGATCAGTGATTTCAATGTGAACGAAGGTAGGTAAAATCGGGGTTGGGAGTCAGGAGTCGGGGGTTAGGAGGCGGGAGTCGGGAGTTGGAATTGGATCGCGGACAGAGGAGGGGGTTATTGGAGAAATAGCATGAGCACATCTTGTTGCTGGGCCATGGCACTTAGTCTGAGAGAAACTTGAGTATCTACCAAAAAAAAGAACCGCCCCGAGCGGGGCGGTCCCTTATCAAACCTCAATTCTCAACCCTATTACTAGAGCATCGTTGATGGGCACTGGTACTCAGTTTTGGGTAACTCTGTTTCGCTAAGGGACTTAAAACCTCCGGCTATATCGACAAGCTGATCAAAGCCTTTGCTTTTAAGTATTGAGGATGCGATTACAGATCTATACCCTCCTGCGCAGTGCACAAAATATTTTTTGTGCTTGTCTACGTCAACAAAGTTAGAAAAAATAAAGTCTAGCGGCAAATTTTTTGCGTTTAAAATATGCTCTGACTTATACTCGCTTTCTTTCCTGACGTCAAGTAACTGATAATCATCTGATTTGTAGATCTCATTAAATTCTTCGGCATTCACCTGATCCAGTGTTTCCACCTCTTTGCCTGCGTTTTTCCAGGCGTCAAAACCTCCTTTTAGGTAACCGATCACGTTGTCATAACCGACTCTGGAGAACCTCATGACCACTTCTTCTTCTCTTCCTTCATCAGCGATGAATAGAATGGGTTGTTTAAGATCCGTTACCAAAGTCCCTACCCAGGTTGCGAAGCTACCATCAATTCCTACGAACATCGCTCCCGGAATAAATCCTTTGATGAAGTCATCCTGGTGACGCGTGTCGATCAAAAGAATGCCTTCTTCTAGTTTTTCTTCAAAACTATCAACGTCATAGGCTTGTGTTCCTCTGGTCATTACTTCGTCAAAACTTTCATAACCCATTTTGTTAAGCGCAACATTTTTTGGGAAGTACTGAGGAGGAGTAACCAATCCATCAGTCACCTCTTTGATGAAATCCTCTTTGGTCATGTCTGCTCTTAGAGCATAATTCGTTTCCTTCTGATTTCCCAGAGTATCGAAGGTCTCAGAGCTCATGTTCTTTCCGCAGGCAGAACCTGCTCCGTGACCCGGATAAACGATCACATCATCAGGTAAGGTCATGATCTGGTTGCGAAGTGAATCAAAAAGATGACTCGCCAGATCCTCTTGAGTAAGATCGGTCTTCACTGCCAGGTCTGGTCGACCCACATCACCAATAAATAGGGTGTCTCCTGTATAAATAGAATGTTCTTTTCCAGTCTCATCTAAAAGAAGGTAAGTGGTAGACTCCATGGTATGACCAGGGGTATGAAGTACTTTGATCTTTAGCTTTCCAACTTCGAGGATCTCACCATCTTTAGCAATGTGAGCATCGTAGTTAGGAGTCGCATTTGGTCCAAATACGATCTTAGCTCCTGTTTTCTTTGCCAGATCAATATGTCCAGAAACAAAATCTGCATGAAAATGCGTTTCCAATATGTACTTGATCTTTGCTCCGTCTTTTTTTGCAAGTTCGATATAAGGTTGAGTTTCGCGGAGTGGGTCGATGATCACCGCTTCGCCATCTGACTCGATGTAGTAGGCTGCCTCTGCAAGGCACTGGGTGTATAATTGTTCTGCTTTCATATTTCTTTTCCTTAAATTCTATACAAATGTACGTTCAATGATCTCCCCAGAACGTGACCTAAATCACCCCTCGGCGCTAAGCTCAGTGTCGAAAGGGAATACTACCTTCCAGGTTCCACGCAGACTTCCATCAAAGAAGTTGACCGCTTCGTCATTTGGATAGTGTTCCAGAATAAGATCATAGTTCTCATCGCTGATCTCCTTAGAAACTATTCCGTGACAAGATTTACAAAGTGGCTTTAACATAATGGGGTAGTACACTCTATATTGCTCACTTTCGCTGAGCTTTAATAGAATGGGTTCTATAGGTTTTTCTGTTTTAATCGCATTCTCCATTGTAAGCATCACAACCTCATCGATCTGATCGGCTTTATTCTCAGGGTTCCGGACTTTCATGGCAGTTCGGCTGACCTCAAAACCATATTGCTTGCTTAGCGAGTCGGTGATGTTCGTGGCAACATTCTTACAATACGGAATTGCATTTGGTACTCCACCTTCAGCCAGAGCTCCTTTAAGCTGAGTACTTAGTGTTTTAAAAGAAGCATCAACAGCCTGTTTTCCAATGGCAATGAGTTCTTTCTCTTCTTTGGTGTACTCTTTCTTTTTCGGCACATCGGTGCAGGCACTGTAAATGATGGCCGTCAAACTGATGGCGCTAAGGAAGTAAATTATTTTCTTCATACTAGTGGGGAAGCCTTGGTTTCAATATTCCGTACACAAAGGTACCAAGAACGGCAAATATGATCACGAGGCCAAATGCCATGATCCCTCTTCCAAAAAGAATGAACATTGGGCCTGGGCATGCTCCTGTCATGGCCCAACCAATTCCGAAGAGTGTTCCTCCAATGATATATCTGGGAAATCCGTTTTGAAAAGGTTTCCATGATGGATCTTTTCCATCGATGGTCTTCATTCCAGTCCTTTTCATGATCTGAATCATAATGGCCCCAAGTACTACTGCAGAGCCGATCACACCATACATGTGAAAGGACTCAAATCGGAACATCTCATAAATTCTGTACCATGAAATGATCTCTCCTTTTGAAAGAACAATTCCAAAAAATGTACCTACAAGTAAGATCCAAAAGTTTCTCATAATTAAAAGCTGATATTGGTGATGAAATTTAGGTGATGAAAATTAGAAGTGTTGAAGATCAATTCAGGATCATCATATTCCTCTAAGTTCTGTCTGTAAACGTAAAGCAGGCGAAAAGATAAGCCCTTCCATATGTTTTTTGGTCGATAGTATATGTCGGTAACCCCCTGAGCAAAAGAAGGCGTGTTGTACTTGTTAAGTTCAAAATTGTCCGGCCCAGGTGTTTTTGCCACTCCAGCTTCAAGTCTAACAACCAGGTTTTTGTTTTTTTCAGGTGAAAAACGATAGCGAATGACCCCTGCATGTGTGTTTCCCAGGCCCTCCAATCTCATTCTTGGAATAGTGCTGTA
>CBFHWY010000082.1:0-11949 GCA_965659675.1 Salibacteraceae bacterium
AACTACAATCTCCATAAACTGCTAAAGAAACACCGAAGTCGTTCTAATAAGAACCTCAAACGGAAAAAAGGCAAGAATGAAAAGCCGGTGGGCTCTAAGTGGAAACGTCGACAACCTTATCATTAAGGAAAGTGCTCACTCTGGAATCTTGTCTTTCACACGCCTAAGACAATCAATAATATCCAGCAACTCGCAGTGGAGGTTCCATTATTCTAGAAGGTAGATCATGCTTTACTCAAATCTCTGTCCTAAGTTGATTTGATCATTGGATTGAGTCCAAAATGGATCTAAGTTGTAACTACTGAGCTATTCGTATGAATACTTGAAACCCTTGGTGGGTTAGATAATCTAAGCATAAAGGACGGTAGGGCTATTCTTCGTCGTCCTTTTTCGTCCCTTTTCCTCCTGCTACTACATAACTTCTTACGAAGCTTTCTACTGGGAATAGGATAAGACCCAGAATCACATTCAGCATTACTTTGATGAACACAATAGGTCCTACTGTAGCTTCAACGTTATCCTCAACATAGTTGATACCATACTCAAATACGATAATGACTGCAATGGACGCAAGGATAGTAGCGGTTCTTGAACCACCCGTTTTTCTTCCATAGAAGACTGCCAGTGCCAACATTATGAGAATGATCACGAACTGCAGAATGTAAAACTGAATGCTCATGTAGAACGGAATCGTGATAGAGAACGGATATCGTATAATGTCGCTTTCAATCTTATCTGAATTTAGTGCCTTAACCTGAAATTCATATTTACCCGCATCTAAGCCAGAAAAGAAAGCGTATTTCTGATCCGTTGGTGAAGACCATTCAATAGCAGATTCTTTTTGTCCGATCAATCTGAACTGATAGCGTAATTTATCGGGACTCTTCAGACTGATACCGAGGTAATCAAAAGTCAGGTTATTTTGTAGTGGGCTAAATTCATTATCAACCGGGAAAAGTGCCGACTCCTGATTGATCTTTAATGCCTCAAGAGACAATGAAGGTTGAGTAGGGTTTACTTCTTCTAGATTGGGATTGTATTTTACTGCCCCGAGGATAGTTCCAAACCAGATATTGTCATTCTTATCTATGGCTATGGAATTCGGATTGATCTCTACACCAAGGAATCCTTCTGTTTTGGTGTAATGAGTGAAGCTGACCTCTACAGGATCAAACTTTTCTACACCATAGCTGGTTCCGATCCAAATGTTATCGTCCTTGTCAGCAATGATAGCATAAGGGGTAGAGGAATGAAGCCCGTGTTCTTCATTGTAGTTCGTGAAAGTTTCTCCGTCGTACTTGTAGAGCCCACCGGTATAACAACCAAACCAAAGATTGCCTTTTGAATCTTCTGCAGCACTCAGCACAAATTGGTTCATCATTCCATCTTCTGGCCCCCACACCTTGAACTTCTCTCCATCCCAACTGGTCAAGGATCCACCAAGAACTGCAAACCACATCGTTCCATTTCTGTCTTTGAGTACTTTAAAGACATTGTTACCACCGATACTATCCTTCTCCTGGTTGTAAGAGGTTAGGCGGTTGGTTGTTTTATTGATCTTAACGATCCCATTTCTTGTACCCATCCAGATGTTCCCATCATTATCTTCATTGATGGAATAGATCATATCTCGGATGTGCGCTTCGATGTTTACTCTTTCATAGCGACCAATTTTTGTTCGTTTGAACAAACTGCCATCAGCAGTTCCAAACCAGATGCTTCCATCTTTATCTGGATATATCGCATAGATAGGTACATCTGAAAGCCCTCTTATCCTGTACTGTTTGGTGCTTAGAGAGTCATTGTTAATGTCATCAGCATTCAGTAGTTCTGTTACCCCCTGGTTGGTTCCAAGCCATATATTACTCTCATCATCTGCCGCTACAGCCCAAACAATATTATTATTCAGCCCTACACTTTCATCGTACAGCACAAAGTGTTCACTGGTATATTGATTTAAACCAACATCGGTGCCTATCCATAGGGTGTTTTCTCTATCGAAATAAAGACAGTTTATCGAGTAAAAGCTCAATCCTTGCTCAACATCGTAATGAGTGAATTCAAGTTTATCATTTTCACCTCGTGTGCATTTGACAACTCCTCTGTTAGAGGTGCCGATCCAGATATGCCCTTTGGTGTCTTTTTCCAGACAGGTAACAAGATTGGTCGTAAAGCCATTTTTTTCATTGATATAGCTGAAATCTGCTCCACCAGAACGAAGATCTTCGATATTTTCATACTCCATGATGGTCACACCACCGTTGGTTGCGACCCATATCTTACCATTGAACTCAGTGATCTGCTCTATGTTGGATGAGCTCAAGCCATCCTCAGTATTAATATGAATGGATTGAATAGAATCATTGAGAAGGTCAGCTCCTGGAAAAACAAAGATTCCCTGATTCTCAGTACCGATCCATAAGTTCTGCTGTTGATCGAGGTAGAGCGTCTTGATGAACCTTGCCTCTTCAATGATCGAGAACTGTATCCTTTTAACTTCATCAGCGGCAATATCATAATAGAACAAACCACTTCCATCTGTTGCGAAGAGAATGACATTGCGCGCAGTGTCTTCAACAAATGCTCTTACTTCCTGATATGAATTAAATCTTTCGATCTCAATGGACTCAAACTCATCCATATTGCGATCGTATAAAGTGATAGAACCACCCCAATGTCCAAACCACAAGTTTCCTCTGCTGTCTCTGAAAGAGGCAGTGACCCAATCCTCCGCTAAACTATCATTCCTATCATAGTTTGTGAATTCAGTTCCATCCCAAACAGAAAGCCCTGATATTGTGCCTACCCAGAGTCTTCCCTCTGTATCTTGAACCAAAGATTGCACTTGAGATTGAGCCAATCCGTGTTCTACACCGTATTGCACAAAGTTGATTACCTGTGCCTGAGTTTGCAGGCCGATCAAAAAGGTAAGGGCAAATAAGTGTTTAAAGATCTTCATACCTGGGCTTATAATTTTTCGCGTTCGCGGAGGTCCTTCATTTCTGCTAGGAACTGTTCTTCCTCAATTTCTTTTTTATTCTTTAGATAGGTATCAAAGAAGAACCAACGCGTAATGATAGCATACTCTTCTTTGGCCCCTGCGTGCTTCACAATATACCTTTTTACCTCTCTTACTCCTCCACCATAGCCACTTTCATAGATGCGAACGTCTCTTAATACCTGAAATACGGAATCAATTGCGATGGTATCAATTGCTCCTTTTCTCATGATATTTCCGACGGCCATAGCGATATCACTGGCTCTTCCAAGTCCTTCTGATATATCTGCAACCTGGTCACGACGATCTCTTTGTCTATTAAGGTTTGGAAGCTGCGTCTCAAAGAGCACGTTATTGATACTCTTACTATTTATAAGTACGTTTTCAATTTTGGTGAAATCAGCAGAGTCATTGATCATCATTGAGCTCATCATTCTGTACCGGCTTTCTTTGATCTCATTTCTTGTTTTGGCAAGCTTGTGTTGTTCTGCGCGATCCTTGTATTTTGAAAGCAGCTCTTCAATACTCTTTTCATTTCCCTCAAGCTCTTCGTGTTCGATTTCTTCAAATGCGAGCTCATTTTCATTACTGAGAATCTCCTCCTCCTCAACTCTTGGCTTAAAGACAGAGGCAAGGAAACGCTGTTTGATGCTAATTCTATTCCTGAACTTTCCAGTAACAGGATTAAAATTCACTTCTGCAAATGCATTCTCAAAAGCAGTTTCTTCAACTTGCTCATCCTTTAATTTGAACATTTCAACGGTTTGAGCAGTATGGGATTCTTTTCTGAGGTCTTTTTCATCTAGTGCTGTTCTCGTATCAACATCAATGTAGGTCTCATGATAGTCTTCATCCTTGAATACCAGCTCATATTCATCGTTGTATGGCACATTCATTTGATAGACCCCTTTGCGATCTGTTTCGATAGAGTCCAGGATAAGCGTGTCTTTTTTGAGGTACACCATAACACCTTTCATGTATGATCCATCATTCTTTTTAACTCTCCCAGAGAGTGTTAGAAGCGGTTTATCAAGAGGAGTCTCTAGTAGATCTATGAACTCATAACGCACCTTAGGATCCTGGTCCAGAATTTCTGAAACCGGATTAAAAACGAAACGATGCATGGGTTTGGTGAAGGCCATGGCATTGACCTTATCGTTCTCCCTGTCATATAGCACCATGTCTTCCAGCTCAAGCTCCCTGTTCTTATAACTGCTGTCTGCATCCGTGTAAAGTTCGATGTAGGCTTCAAAATGGTCATCATCCGTAAATTTGACATCTAATTCCTTATCATATGGAGCATCTAACTCATAGGTACCAGTATTATCTGAAGCAGTGATCTGTAGAATATCGTTTTCCTGCATCAAGAAGACCTGAACATCCTTCAGACGCTTATCATTCATATCCTTGATTCTACCTTTAACAGTGAGGAAAGTGTTCTCAGCGGTGTACACTGGTATTTCATCAACGCCTGATGTATCATCTTCTTGCTGATCGAGAGGCAGACGTGTCACCAAAGCCCTTAGCTGATCAAATGCTGACTCACTTGTTTTAAAGTCATCTTCAGCAGGAGAATAACTGAGTTTTTCAAAAGGCAGCTGCTCAAAACCAACCGGATTGGTGATCTCTGTGAGCTCTTCATCAAACAAAATGATCGGTGGCTCCAGGACAAACTCTTCGGCATATTCACTTTTAGGCACTCTGGTATCTATGTCCATGAAATGCTCAAAAAAGCCATCTCTCTTGCAATACATTCGGTATTGTTTGTTCAATTTTAGATCTATCTCGTAGCGACCTTTATTGTCTGAAGTATCTGTGAAGGCCTCAACCCCGTCTTCTATGAAAACCAACTCAACATTGTCGATCTTTTTACCTCTTTGGTCGGTGGTTGTTCCAGCTAAGATGACTTTTCCTGTAGGTACCTCGTCTTCTGGATCCGATTGCAGGACGCGCTTAAATACTTCTTCCGCAGCAAGATCGCGATCAAATTTGTCTATCGTGTTATTGTAGAAATACCGTTCGGTCGGACGCTCAAAGGCCTGAGGGTTGTGGGCTTCGTTTAGGGTGTCAAATAAGGTGACATTGGTATTCAGGATATTCAGTTTTTCATCATTCACTCGACTATCCACCTTAAAGAAGGCTTCATGATATCCAGGTGCTTTATAAACAACCCTCAAGTCTTTGTTTATGGGTATCATCAAGTCAAAAATGGAGTCTCCTTCGGGAATCACAGTACTTGAAACCAGATTAGAATCCTTATCAAATACTTGCAGCTCAGTTGGGCCAAAAACCTCTGTTCCTTCTGCCAGGATCTGACCGATCACCTTCATACTGTCATAAACTGGGGTGTTTAATTTCTCTACAAACACATCCTCAACCGGTTTTCTTGCGGCAAAGCTTGATTTGGTCGAATCATAGGCGATCAGGTGATTTGGGATTCGGAATGCCCGGGTATTCATCGTGCTATCTGCCTCTGGGTAAACGTCTGTCAGATGCTCATAATAGTACTCCTCCTGATGTTCGGAGCTATCTTTTACCTGGGTGTTTACGGTGTAGTAAGTGTCGTGGATCTTGGGTGAAATGAAACTAACCCGTACTTCCTTTTCTTGAAGTGGCGACTCAATCTCATAGTTACCTTTTGCATCAGTAGTGCTAGAGTCAAGTATTTCACCCGATGCTGTTATGGCATAAACTTTTACACCTGATTTTAGGCTGTCGATGTTAGTCTTCAACTTTCCCTGAACGATCAACACACCGACGTTAGGTTCAATAAGTTCTGACAAATAGGCCCTCAGGAGATCTTCATCCTGTCTGAATTGATCATAGTATTCATAAAAAGAGATCTCAGTGATCGGATTTTTGCGGAATGCCCTCTTATTCAGCTCGAAACTATCCGCCAACATGATCTCAGAGGGTGGACTGTAATAGTAATCCAGAAGTTCTTTCTTCAGCGGCAGCTCCGTGTCATAACTGAAGAAGACCTTGTAATAGCCTTCTTTCTCGTAATAAACTCTGTACTTGTTGTGATAGTCCAGATCGAAACCATAAGAACCGCGGGAATTGGTGCGAATAGTATCAATGATGGATCGTCCAAGACTATCCATAACGGTAATCTTGACGTTTTCCAGTCTTTCACCCAGGTGATTCTTAACCTTTCCTGACACTCTTAATCGCCCATTCTCAAGAGGAGGAACGAAGGCGAGAAATAGGGCCAGAAGACTTGAAAGTATTAGAAACTTCCAGTTTGATCTCATTACTAACGGACGGTGTTTGCAGCAGAATTAAAGGTAAACAAAATCATGCGCTCTACAAAGCTCATTTGTCGACAGGTTTTTCTTCCCAAAAACGCGCATCTTTCTTGTCTTTTTTTACTTCAGATATCTTGCGAAAGTAGCGCTCAATACCACTTTCCGGATGTAAGGCGGGTGTTTGGATCAGCTTGCCATTTGGATCGATGAGGTAGTAGGTTGGTATGGCTAAAACTTCGTAATCTTCTTTGAGCTGTTCATTGCCATTGAAATGAAGGAATGTCCATTCGTATTCTTCCTTATCAACAAAGCGTTTTGCTTTGTCCATATTCTTATCCACCGAAATGCTCACAAACTCGATAGAGTCGCGGTATTTAGGGTACATCATGTCCATCATTCTCATGCTTTTCATACAGGGGGCACACCAGGTGGCCCAGAAATCGATGTAAACATACTTTCCTTCAAAATCTGTTAGGGATACAAACTCACCTTCCATATTAGGCAATTTAAACTCCGGTGCCTTACTGCCAAGCGCCAACTTATCGCTCTTCTCTAGAAGTCGAGAAATAATGAGCTTGTGCTCCTCGATCTTTGTTTTTGTCTTTAATTCCTCCAACATCTTGCGGGTGTCCTTCTCTTCGAACTTTCCATTCACTGTGTTGAAATACAGTTCTTTGATCATGACCAATTCTCGTATATCTTTTCGTTTTAGAAAGCGATTTTTGGAGAGTATATGGTCCAGACTATCAATGCTCTGATGGTTTTCAATAGCCAGATTAAGGCGCACTTCATACTCTACAAAATAGAAGGCCTTGAAGTAATCTTTATAAAACTCATTAAAGAACTTCATATAGGCATCATGGTGATATAGGATTCGCTGAGACTTGAGATAATTCTCGTAAAGCTCTTTTTTACTGTGACTTGAAATGAGATCCAGGAGGGCGAATTGGTAGCTTACATATTGATCAAAATAGGGAAAGCCGGTATGCATTGGTCCCTGAGGGTTCACTTGTTTGAATGAATCGACCTTGTTTTTGGCTCCTCTACGTAAAATGAGGATGAAGTGATCCTTGATGAAGCTGTCGTAATGTCCATTAAAGTTGACGATGGCTTTGTTTAACTTCTCGTCCTTAGGATCAATGATCACGGCATTAACTGGATATCGGTCGTTTAATACATTGCTTGTTCGTCCTTCGTATTTCGGTATTTCTATCTCATAAGTGGTACCCGTCTTTACATAAAGCAGTGAATAGAAACGACCTATTTTGATCTCCACCAGACTTACTTCTCGCAGATCGGCCGATAGTTCAAAGCTGCCATCTGGGGCAATGCTGTCCTCATCAAGCAGTATTTGCTTTTCACTGATATAATCAGCTTTAGTCGTTAACTCCACGCGAAACCCTGTGTAATCTTTTGCAGTACCTTTTATTCTGGTTTGCGAAAAGCTGACGAGGCTGAGGCTTATGAGAATAAGGCTAAAATAAATGCCGCGCATTCTCAGGGATGAATTGTTTAAAATCACCTTGATGTTTTTGGATCTCGCGAACAATGGTGGATGAGATACCAGAAAAGCGGCCTTCACTAATAAGGAATACGCTTTCAATTCCTTCATCCATCTCACGATTGATGAGGGCAATATTTCTTTCGAATTCAAAGTCACCAGGATTTCTAAGACCTCTCAACAAAAAGTGTGCAGATTTTGATTTGCAGTAGTCAATGGTCAAGCCTTCATAACGATCAACTTCAATATTTTCTTCTCTTTTAAAGGTCTCACGAATGGCCTCTAACCTGAGTTCCAGGTCATTTTGATACTGCTTTGCAGTATTGTGTCCGATCGCTACAATGATCTTGTCAAAAAGCGGTATTGCTCTTCGAATGATCTCTTCATGTCCGATGGTGATGGGATCAAAAGAGCCTGGAAATATCGCAATTCTTTCGGGCATTAGTCAAATGTATTCAAAAAAGGAGAAGCCTACCTTTCCGTAATTTCTCATCGCTCTAAAACCATCAATATGGCCAAGATCTTTGTTTTTATCGTGTTCCACGATCAATTCACCTTTCTCGGTCAAAAGCTTATTTTCCAAAATCATTTTAATGAGTGGGTCATAAGCTTCGAAGTCATAGGGTGGATCCATAAAGATGATGTCAAACTTTTGCTTGCATCTTTTTACGAAATCCATTGCATTTGATTCAATACTTACGATATCCATATCCAATTCACGACTCATTTTGGAAATGAAGGACACACATTTAGTATTCAGATCTACCGCAGTGATACTTGCAGCTCCCCGAGAGGCAAATTCGTAGCTGATGTTTCCCGTTCCTGAAAACAGATCCAGAACCTTTAAACCTTCCAGGTAGAAACGATTGTTCAATACGTTAAACAAGCCTTCTTTGGCAAAATCGGTGGTTGGTCTAACTGGAAGATTTGTAGGTGCTTTAATGTACTTTGATCGGAACTTCCCGCTAATTATTCGCATAAGTGAAGTTGTAAGAGTGAGTGAAATTCCAGTTTCATTTTGTCATCAAGCTTTTCAGGAAAACTGAGCCTTGGGTCTATTGCCCTGAAGTTTAGATGCGGAATGTACTTCTTCAGCTTCAACTTCATAGCGTCAGATACCTTTCCGGATATATGAAGTATGAGTTGATCATTGGAAAAACCCAGCAGGTCGGAAACGTTCAGACAATGATAGAGTATGTCCTGTTCCCCAATCGTGCGAAAATGATTCTGGTATTTTAAACTGGACTCATTGAATGCGAGTATTTCTATGGTATTTTCTCTGACATTGAGAAAAATGTGAGAGGAATGGGAATCCTTAACTTCTGTGCTAGCGAGAAAAGTCATGAAAGTAAGATGATGACCAATGGAGACATTTGGAAAGCTCGCTTCGATCTCCTCTACAATAGGAGCTTCAATGGCATAACATACATTCGCCTCTGGCTCATTCAAGCTATCCCATCTCAGTGCATTTGACTCAAACTCCCGCCCATTGAGCACTGATAAATAGGTCTGCAGATTCTTTTCGTCAAAGTAATCGCGAGGAATGAGGCTTGCAAATGGATTCTGCGCTGCAACGAGCACAGACTTAAAATTTGAATCTCCGAGGGTTTTAACGAAGGAGGAAATATTGGAAGAATCTAGGCTTATCAATCTGAGATAGATCATATCTATAGGGTCGATAACAAGGGCCCTGGCCGAATGCTCGTCCAATTCAATATAGAGATGATAAGCAGAATGGCGCTCTGACTTATACTCCGGATGATGAATGTCCAGAGACTTCATAAGCTCGAAAATAGTGGAATTATTCTCCCCAGTTACCAGAAGTGGTCGCATCTTGCATGGAACCAACAGCAAGGTCCTTCTCCTGTCCAGCAAGTCTTTTGTTCATTCCCTTAAGGATCAACCCTTTCTTTGCTCTGATCTCAAAAACAGGAACCATTACTTTGTTCTTTTCGATCTCACCAGCGTTCATTTCGAATTTCTCTCCGCCTGAGAATGGAATGATGTCTAGTTGCTCTAGCTTCAGCGGAAGCTTGCGATCTTTCATGTATGATTCATTATACACATAGGAGCTCGTTGCCTCAAAACTCGTATCTCGTGAGATGATTCCCATTTCCAAAGCAGTTTGCTCGGTAAGCGTATCAGGAACAGTTCCAATGGATTTCACAACGGGAACAGAATCCTCATTGATAAAGTACATCAGGCTATCTAAATTCTTGCAGTACGCTCCGTTCACTCCTTTGTACATCAATTGAGCTGCACGCAGATCTTTCAGCCTTTGAATGACTACCTTGTAACGTTTGTCTTTCTCTTCGTTAAATTCGATCGGGTCCATGATCGATTTGTAGTTCAAGCCAAGAAGAACGGCAGAGCCTACAAGAAGACCAATGATCACATAGAGTTTGCGCTGTCCTGTGAAGATGTCCAGCGCTGCGAGTATAGAAACCGCCCCAGCTATGGTGAATCCCAATGCTCCAATCAGGAATATGTTATTCTGGCCTGAAGCGAAGGTGAATATCACCATCAAAAGACCGATGGCGGCCAATGCGATTGGAGCTCCTAATTTACCTATTGTTGCTGAGTTCATAAGTGCTGATCTGTTGTTCTGTCTAGCTTCTAATGCGCACAAACTTACAATTTTTTCAATATGGCAAATGCGGCATAATGCAAGCTTAAAGTAGGATAAAGAGCTACATTTGAACTACCTTGGAAAAGATCTTCGACAAGCTAAAAAAGGCCTTTCCTTTTGAACCCACTTTTGATCAGCAAAAAGCGCTGAAAGATCTGGCTGTTTTTCTGTCTCCGGAGAGCGCAAAGGATGTTTTTGTTCTGCGCGGCTATGCCGGAACAGGCAAGACCACCCTTGTGAAGTCTATTGTAAACTGTTTGCCTCAGATCCGCCTCCGATATTTGCTTCTTGCCCCGACTGGAAGGGCGGCAAAAGTGCTTTCTGGCTATACGGATAAACCGGCATCTACCATTCACCGTGCGATATATCAGCAAAAACATTCAAGCGATGGGGGAGTGCAATTTTCCCTGAAAGAGAATAAACGCACGCGCACTTTGTTCATCGTCGATGAAGCTTCCATGATCTATTCAGAAGATGCTTTCATGGGGGAGCAGAACAATGTCCTGGCCGATCTGATCGACTTTGTTTACTCATCGCCAAATAATTCAATTCTTTTTATTGGAGACCTCGCGCAGCTTCCGCCGGTTGGATCATTGTTATCTAAAGCGATTTCACCGAGACTGCTAAAGGAGCAGTTTGGCTTAAAACCAGCCTATGCCGATATGAAGGAAGTGATGCGACAGAGTCTCGACTCTGGTATACTTTTAAATGCGACGCGTCTCCGCCAACAACTTGCAGACAAGAACCACGAACCTCAATTAAAGCTTTGTGAAGATGTGAGAGCCCTTGATGCTTATGAACTTCAGGAAGAGTTGGAGGCCTATTTTGGGGCGCAATATATTCAGTCTGCCTTGTTTGTGACTCGTTCTAATAAAAGGGCAAACACCTTTAACACGCAAATTAGAAACCGCATTTTACAAAGGGAGTCACAGCTTGATGCTGGCGATCTGCTCATGGCGGTAAAAAACAACTATTTCTGGTTGGAAGATTCATCAGAAGCCTCCTTTATTGCCAATGGCGACATGATGGAAGTTGAGCGTGTGGTATTTACCGACGAAGAATTTGGCTTTCGTTTTGCTGAGGTGGATGTGCGTCTGCTTGATTATCCTCAAATGCCTTCCCAAAGGATAATGGTGATCCTGGATAGTTTGCTGGCGGAGGGTCCAGCACTCAATCAGGAACAGCAAATGCAGCTATATAAGGGAGTCCTTGAAAAACACAGCGACAAAGGAAGAGCAGCTCGGATCAAAGCCATTTCTGAAGATCCATATTTTCACGCGGTGCAGGTGAAATATGCTTATGCGGTTACGTGCCATAAAGCTCAGGGTGGACAATGGGAAACAGTTTTCATTGATCAGGGTTATTTGACAGAAGAGATGTTAGGTCAGGAGTATATCAGATGGTTATATACCGCTTTGACCCGAGCAAGTGAAAGAGTATATTTGGTGAACTTTAGTCCGCAATTCCTGGAAAGTTGAAAAAGTTATTTGCCCGCTTTGTATGTTGGTTAGGAGGAGGTTGGAAAATGAATTACGACATCCCAAGGGACATGAAGAAGTGTGTTCTTGTTGCA
>CBFHWY010000083.1:0-11939 GCA_965659675.1 Salibacteraceae bacterium
TGTCTGAGCACAGCCGTGGTGTCTGAGCACAGCCGTGGTGTCTGAGCGCAGCCGTGGTGTCTGAGCACAGCCGTGGTGTCTGAGCGCAGCCGAAGACACCACTAGTAACTCCCCGTGGCGAGCATCACCAAAGTACAGGCATACTCAGTTTCAATTCCTTTCTCTTCGGCCTTTTTCTGAAGGACATGATTTTCTGTACCTGGATTAAATATGATGCGACGAGGTTCGTGATCCAAAATGTAGTCATAGAATTCAGGTTGATTTTGAGGCCCCATGTAGAGGGTGATGGTATCGATATCCTCTAAAGTGGGCCAATCTATTTGGATCTGATGTCCCTGGATCTCTCCAGCGCGTCGACCAACCAATTCAATATCATGACCGTGATCCAATAATCGATTCGCTGCGATGTGTGCATAACGCTGAGGGTTTGGTGAGGCACCAAAAACGAGGGTCTTTTTCTTCATAAGCTGCGTTTGATCAAACGCAAATTGTGGCTGTATGTTCCCGTTTCTTCATTGAAGATACCGTGATGATCGAGCTTATCCACTCTTACTTTGCCTGATGCGTGGATGATGCGCGCGCCATCCAGCATAATCCCAACATGGATGATCTTGCCTTCTTCATTATCAAAAAAAGCCAAATCACCAGGTTCAGCTTCTTCCACAAATGATAGCGTATCGCCTACTTCAGCTTGCTGCCAGGCGTCACGGGGCATTTTATGTCCAGATAACTTAAAGACCATCTGCACAAAACCACTGCAGTCGATGCCAAATGGACTCTTTCCTCCCCATAAATAAGGAGCTTCCATGTACATATATGCATTCTCTACGATGGAATCCCGACTCCCTACCTTGTTGATTGAAAGCACATTCGCTTCAAATTTGTACTGGGTACCCCCAAGCATGAAACTGCCGTCTTTGATCTCGGGCAAATGAGAACCCAGGAGGATCGGTTCAAGTTTATTATCCCCCGATTGTAAAACAGAAGCCAGATCTGTGCTCAATCTTGGAAACTTGATCCGCTCTAAATTCTGATATTCCAATGCTGTTATTTCCTGATGTTGCTTGGTATCGATATAGCATTCATATTGATCAAAAGCAATTCGGATCCTGGTCCATTTCTCACCTGCCTCGATCACCTCGTAATGATCACCAAAAAGCAATTGGGTAACCATTTCACTCCTATCTGAAGGCTCAGCCCGGCAGGGTATCAAACTTAAGGCAGCTATACCGTACATATCGACAACGAATTTAGCTATTGAACATAGAGCCAAACATGCCTGGACAACAGTTTTTGAACGTTGCATCGTTCATTTGAAAAAGCGACAATAGGTCCATGAACTGATCATTGCGACGCTTTTTTTGCTCGGATTGAACATTGTTCCGTGCTTTGCAGTTCTTTTGTGATATGGAAAAAGACATTCAACGATTCAAATGGGTCGCCAAAGCTGAGGGGGTCTCATTTCTAATCCTTATGGGCATCGCAATGCCTTTGAAGTACTTTGCTGATATGCCAAAAGCTGTCACTTACTTTGGTTGGATCCACGGTGTACTTTTCATTGCATACGGAATCCTGGTCCTCCAGTTTTTGGTCGATAAAAAATGGAGCTTCGGCAAAGGTGTATTGGCAATGATCGCAGCACTGCTACCCTTTGGTCCCTTCATTTTCGACCGAAGACTTTAAGGTCGGCTTAACACAAGCTTTTTGCATTTACGATCACCTTGATGATCGATCTCAAGGAGATACACGCCCTGCTTCAAACCCGAAACATCTATGGTCAGCTGTTCTTCCGATGGCTTAATGTTTCTTTCCACGATGACGCTGCTGCCGTCGATGTTGAGCAGGCGGAGCGTGGCCCCGCCGTTTCCCTTTGGGAGTTCCAAGTCTATGTTTAGGTCCTTGTGAGCTGGATTAGGATAGATCTTAAAGTCGAGATCTTCTGGGACCTGAACCACCGACCAGGACTCCGCCCCAGTGGTAGTTTTATCTAAATAGACCTCAAATAACTTGGTTGAAGCCCAGCTTACATCGGGTGCATTGCTAAAAAAGACATTGGGTGCTGAGCTCTCAATCCCTCCTAAAATGTAGCCAACAAGTACTTTTTGGTTTGGTAATTTATCCAACTGCAACATCTCAAATTCATCATAGTAATTAGTATCGTTCACGGGAATGAACTCTGCACCAGAGCCTAAAAATGATGGCATTTCAAGGGAATACGACAACTCGATCAAAGAGTCATTCCTTGTGCGTGTAACTTGTGAAATGGTCTTCACGAATGGCACATTTCCGTCTTCAGTAAGGCTTCCACTTGCATTGGGATAGTATTGAGCCATTCCTCCAAAAAAGATCGTGTGATTTTCACCAGAAACTTGATCATAGATCGGTAGATGTGCAGTATGATATTGATTCAGCAACTGCTGGTTTCCTTCTCGCAAGAAGAAAGTATCACTGTGGATGTCCACCACATCCAACCAGGGACGGTCTACGCCGATTTGAAACACGCCACTAAAAGCCGTGAAGCCAATTTCCCCGTTTGGAAAACGCTGAGGTGCCATGTTGTAATCTCTACGGTGCAGCACTGGATTATTGGTCCAAACCTTTACACTATCCAATCGATAGCCCGAAGTATCTTTGATCAGGGAGAAAGAGCGAATTTGATTGGTATATTCCTGAACAAAGCCAGGTCCGTGGTTTGGCCCCATGGGATTATATCGTCCCTGAAAATTTTGTCCGCCTACTAGATAAAGCCTGCCATCCAGATAGTCCATATATCCTCCAGTCACTTGAAAGAGCGAATCGTTGATCTGTTCGAAATAAGGATCAATACTTTGATTGTTTTCAATGGCGTTTATCACATCAGGCACGGAGACCACCGTCAGCTTATCAAAAGTGATGTGATCTGCTGCGGTATTACTGTAGGCATATCCTCCAACAATGAAGAGCTCATCCCCAAGCTGTTCAAAACTCATGTTGGTGCTTTGAAGCTGCTCATTTAATCCCACATTCAAAACCGAAACCTGTGTGCTTTTAATGCTTTTGGTGCTGAGGTCCAGCACATGGATCTCGGTATTGTTTCCTGAAGCTAAAAAGGATTCAAAAGGTCGACGCTTATGCAAACCATCTGTCCTTCCACCAATAAGCAATACCTTATTCTCATGTTTGGCCCAAACGAAAGATTGTAAACCAGGTAGGTCTGTTACCTGAATTTCTTTGAGTTCAACGCCGAATGATTCTTGAGAATAGCCATTATAGAGTAAAAAGAGGCTTAGAAAGACAACTAGATATTTCATTTCAATTTTTTTGGAAAGGTATTTTGAAACATTATGAGAGATAGTGATTTGTGTCACCCCGCACGTATCCCAGAGGTTTGACTCCTTCTACTCTCTGATTATCTGATATTACAGCAATGTAAATGCATTTTATCCGATTTTTTATGCATTTCGTCGAACCTTTTAGCAATAGCAACGTATACAAAGCTGTTCAACTTCAAATCATTTAAACCTGAATCCCATGAAAAAAATTGGACTCTCAATTGCAAGCTTCTTCCTTATCCTCAATTTAAATGCACAATCAGTTTGGTTAGAAAACCCAGGAGGCGTATCCTTCAGCTTAGGGCCTGACTTCATCAACAGCATCGATCTGGATCATGGAGATTTTGATAACGATGGCGATCAAGATATAGTGATAGTCAATGTTGATGAGGGCAAAGCGAGCGTAGAGATCTACAAAAATTCAAACACCTCTGTGTTCATGCTCCACGAATCCATCGAACTTGTAGTTTCAACGGCTACTGCGGTGAAAGTGGCCGATGTGGACAGTGACGGTGATGAAGACATCATTCTCACAAACTTTAAGGGGCAAAATCACATTTACTATAACGATGGTGATATGAAATTCGATCCGCATCACCAGCACTTTGGACATACGGACGGTACCATTCACGACATTAAGCTCGCGGATATGGATCAGGATGGTGACATCGACATTGTTTTGGCGCATCACAAGTTACCGAATGAGATCGTGCTGAATGATGGGAAAGGAAATTTCGACAAGGAGGTTCTTTTAGGTGATGCCTGGGCTGAAAGTGACCAATTGGCCGTTGCAGATCTTAACAATGATGGTTTCCCTGATGTGGTTGAAGTGAATGCCAAGGGAATGCCCAGCTATATCTACTATAGCAAAGGAAAAGCACTTTCATATTCCAGAGAATCATTTGGTTCTTCAAAGAAAGATGCCCGGTCTGTTGATATTGGCGACATGGACAATGATGGACAAATGGACATTGTTATTGGTAACATGC
Organism: Salibacteraceae bacterium; assembly: GCA_965659675.1. Classification (GTDB taxonomy): domain Bacteria; phylum Bacteroidota; class Bacteroidia; order Flavobacteriales_G; family Salibacteraceae; genus CBFHWY01. The sequence continues at coordinate 4,301 of CBFHWY010000083.1, forward strand.
TTGGCGAAAACAGCATTTACATTTTGGATGAGCAGGGCCAGACCACCGATGAGGTCATTCATTTTAGCACAAAGGATGCTCACACGCTTGACGTGACCTTGAGTGATCTGAACAACGATGGCTTAATGGACATTCTTATAGCCAACAAAGGCTCAAAGAACGAGGTCTTCATCAATAAAGGGGAATTGATATTTGATCATCAATTTATCAGTGAAAAAGAGTTTGCCAGCACGGCCATTTTTGCTATTGACATCAATAATGACGGGGCAAATGATGTGATAGAAACGAATTTTGAGCATTTGAATCTGTACTATATCAATCACATTTCAAATGATCGCAGTGTCGAGAATTTAGGTTCCGATAAGTAAGATTACTTTTCTAAGTAGCAGAGTGTTTCCGATGAGCCCTTCTTTCGTTGGGCTTGAATTAAAAACCTCTTCACCCCCGTGGAGAGGTTTTTTCATGATTTTTTTTCAAAAGCTTTTATCTCTCCAATAAAAAACCACTACTTTTGCGACCTCCTTAGGGAAAACGTTCATTTGGTCCGGTAGTTCAGTTGGTTAGAATACATGCCTGTCACGCATGGGGTCGCGAGTTCGAGTCTCGTCCGGACCGCTGAGTAACACAAAAGCCTTTCAGCTATGCTGAGGGGCTTTTTTTATGGCCAAAAGCCAAGCTTGCTTGTGGTTTTGGCCATAAAAAAGACCAGGCCCGAGCAATCGGGCCGAGGCTTTTGTATTTCCATCGGGAACTAGAGAACATTTGCGATGCGCAGCTGAGCAAATGAGTCTCGCCTTATCACCTTTAACCTACCCTCAATTCAAAATAAATCAAGCGTGCTAGCAATCTATTAAGACAAGTCAAGCTAAGAGAATGACCCCAAAACCCTTCCAGACTCCTCACGTTTAATAGAAACTAATTGCGAGAAGTAAAACCAGTACTGAGATTTATTAAATTGATCCATCTAAAACTTTAAAATCAATTATTCATGAAACCTCTCATCACCCTGATCTCTTTTCTCAGTTTTCTACTAATCCTCACTGCCTCAGCCCATGCCTCCTGGTTCTCGGGTGGACATATTGAGTACGAACATATTACTGGCGATACCTACAGAGTTGAACTTACCATATTTCGCTTTTGCCGGGGGATGAACTTCGATGATTCAACAGTCACAGTCTCAGCAAAAAGCACCTGTGGTTCTACCATGAGTCTGAGCCTGAATAGAATTGATCCATTTGAAGCTCCGAGCAGTGGTGATGATGGACCACCACAAACTTGCAGAAGACGAGAAACAAATTGCACAGTTTCAAACGCTGATCAAGGCTACATCAAATACAGATATGCCGATACCGTTTCACTTAAGCCCACCTGTCAGCAATGGAACTTATCTTACAAACCACCGTGTTGCCGGAATTCAACAGTAAACAGTATCGCTGGAGACTCCTATATTGAAAACACGCTCATTTCTCAAAATTCGAGTCCCAAACATATTCGTAACAGCCTCCCAGTGTTCTGTACTGCTTTTCCTTTCAGCTACAACATGATACTTCGCGACCCTGATGGAGATAGTTTGAGCTACTCTTTCGTTTCAGCTAAAACAGACTCCAATCAGCTTGTTCAATACGCCAGTGGTCTTAGTGGCTCATCGCCGCTTCAAAATATTAGCATAGACCCTATTACAGGGCAGATCAATGGATCAGAAAATCAAACTGGAAATTTCATTGTAGCAATTCTGGTTCAGGAATATGACCAAAACGGAGCACTAAAAGGGGAAATGATCATCGACCATCAACTTCGCTTTGAGGTATGCGCCAATACAGCGCCTGCCGATAGTTTAGGCATTCAAAATTACCTTGGTAATGGAAATGTCGATTATATCAACAACAAGGTTTACGGACTGCAGATCGGCGACACTTTTTCCTTTGACATCACAATCTGGGATCCAGAATATGTGCGGGAAGATTCATTGGACACCTTATTGATCACATCCAACGTACAAAATGTATTGCCTAATTCAAGCATGAGTATCAATCCCATCAATGATTCCATGCATGTTGTTACCATTGCCTGGAGAGTGGTAAATACAGGTTCAGTTAGCCAATCATTTTTCATAGAAACAAGTGATGATGCCTGCCCTATTCCAGGATTTGTATCATCATCTTATGAAATTGTAATTGGAAGTCCCGAGGGTTATGATGAAAGTAGGCCTGTTTTTAAGGTCTTTCCCAACCCGAGCAAAGACAAGATCCACATTCAGTCCAATTCCAACATACAGCAAGTTCTTTTGCTTGACCTTGCAGGCAAGACATTGATTCGCCAGGATATTCGCACGAACAAATGCAGTATAGATGTGTCTGATATTGCCACCGGGGTGTATCTATTGAAAACAGACTTCAGCTTCTACACAGCATCAAGACTCATACAGATTCGTTAAGAGGCAAGGATCTCCCCTAACACCTCCCGATAAGAATGAGATACATGCATGACTTTGCGAACTTCCTCATTCTTTTGTAGCTCGCGATGCACTTCAGGTAAACGATAGAAAGGAATAGCAGCATGAATATGATGTTCGATGTGGTAAGACACATGGTTTGGTACCAGAAATATCCTCGACAATAAACCGTGTATGGTTGTGCGGATCTGAAACTCTGGCTTCTTTCCTTCTATACCAGAATGTTCTGCCAATCGCCGTAGCTTATTGGCAAATTGGGTCCAGGTCATAAAGGGAATGATCCAATAGAGGAACATCTGCTTCCAAAGGCCCAGAGCTATAAATGAAGCGATGACCAAGAGGTAAAACAACACACGTGCGATACTATACCACAGGGGCGCTGGCTTCTTCTTTTCTACTACTGGCCTGGTGTACATCACCCGGAAGGTATCGATGATGCCCAAACCCAGGAGTTGTGCGAACATGATGCGAGTGAACTTCCACTTTGAAAGTGGAAAGCTCCAGTTATCATCTGCTTTTCCGATATAATCAGGGTCTTTCTCTGTATTCAACCATTTGTGATGGGCTAAATGTTTCGCGCGGTAGGTGCGCAATGAAATGAACAATGGCCAGGAACAGAGCACATCTCCAAAGAAGTCGTTCACTTTCTTGTTTGGATGGATCAGTCCATGCGTCGCCTCGTGCATCAGTATGCCCAATCCGAGCAGCCTCCCTCCTATCAGCGCCCAAATCACAAGGTATAATGGCCAGGAAAAGTTCAGCTCACAGAAAACCGCCGCGCCGATAATTATGGTCCATTCCAGGATCACATGAGCAATACCCCTATGAGCACTTACCTGAAGAAAAGACTTCAGTTTGTGTTTAGGAATTAGTCGGATGATATCGGAATAACTGCTAAGCATCTCATTTGGACTTCCTCAAATTTAGCTTTTTGTGGGATAGCTGTTTATTGTGTTGAAGAGAGCTTGGAAGTCAGAGGCTAGGATCTAGAGGCTAGAGTTCAGGGTCTGTAGGTCTGGTGGTCTGGTGGTCTGGTGGTCTGGTGGTCTGGTGGTCCGGTGGTCTGGTGGTTCGAAAGTCTGGGTGTCCGAAAGTCTGGGTGTCCGAAAGTCTGGGTGTCCGAAAGTCTGGGTGTCCGAAAGTCTGGGTGTCCGAAAGTCTGGGTGTCCGAAAGTAAGAGGTTTTAATTATGAATAAATTCATGAAACAGCTTGAGGCTTGAGGCTTGCAGCTTGAGGCTTGCAGCTTGAGGCTTGTAGCTTGCAGCTTGTGGCTTGCAGCTTGAGGCTTGCAGCTTGAGGCCCTCCTCCGCCATCAGGCCACTTCTAAATTCATCATTCTACATTTTACATTCTGCGGTTCAAAATGCCTGTAACATGCAACCATCTATTCCGGCTCCACAAAAGCAGGGGCCTTCTCCACATCCTCAGCTCCATGGGCTAGTGCCTTTAGCTTGTTCACGAAAATGAGAATGAGTATGCCGAGTATGAGGGTAAAGACCGTGATCCCAGTAAAGATCGCCATCTCACCGGCATCTTGTGCGGCTTCCCCTAAAAGACCTGCGAGCTTGTTACCTAGCCCGGTGATCGCAAAGTAGGTACCCATCATCAAACTGGCATATTTCATAGGGGCAAGTTTGGTAATGAAGGACAAAGCCACAGGAGAAATACTCAGCTCGGCTACAACATGTAGGAAATAAGATAAGAAGAGCCAGTATACTGGGGCTTTATTCAAGGCTGATTCTGATACTTCATAGGCAGCTGCCATGAGTGCGACAAAACCTAAACTCATGATGATCGAACCAATACCCATTTTGAATACGGAGGAAGCTTCCCTCCCACTCTTTCGCCATTTTACCCAGAACCATGCCATGGGTGCCCCAAGGATCACCACGTAAAGAGCGTGTAAAGACTGAAAGAAACTTGTGGGTATTTCGTAGCCAAATACCACCCGATCGATCTTATCTCGTGCATAAAGGTTCATGAGTCCACCTGCCTGTTCATAAGCCGCCCAGAAGACCATCACGATCAAAAAGGCAATAAAGAGCACGATCATACGATCCTTTTCGACTTTGCTTAAGGCTTTGTCAAGTAAATGGGAGTGCTCTGCAGAATTCTTTAAGAGGTCTCCAATCCCCTGTAAATATCTTCCTCCAAAAACATAGACGATCTGACCCAGGATCATACCAAATCCGGCCAGTGAAAAACCAAGATGCCAATCCACTACTTCACCGTAATATCCTACGATCAAAGGAGCCAGCACCGCACCTATGTTGATCCCAATATAGAAGATGGTGAAACCCGAATCTCGCTTTGGGTCGCCGGGTTTATACAAACTCCCAACCATGGTGCTGATATTTGGCTTGAGCAGCCCAACTCCAGTAACCAGCAATACCAGGCCCAAATAAAAGAAGAACATACTACTCATCACCAGGGCAAACTGTCCCAGAATGATGAATACTCCTCCCACCAACACGGATCTTTTTTGTCCGAGCCAGCGATCGGCAATCGCTCCACCTCCAATTCCAGTGAAATACACGAACATGCCATACCAGCCGTAAAGTGCCAGGGCCTCTTTGGATGTCCAGCCTAATCCAGGATTGATCTTATCGGTAGTCTCGGCGGTCAGGTATAGAACCAGGATAGCTCTCATGCCATAGTAAGAGAAACGCTCCCAAAGTTCTGTGAAGAATAAAATGAATAGACCTTTGGGGTGACCAAGCAATGTTTTTTGTTCCATTTTTCTCAATTGGTGTCCAAAGCTATATTTTTCTTTGGGCGGGGAAAACCCAAACCCAGACTACCTTTGTATTTCGCATGAAAGAAAAGATCCATCAATATTGCCTTGAGTTCATTCGACAAAAACTGCAAGAAAGTGAGCTCAGATTAAGCGATGCAAAGACTTCATTCGAGTCTGAGACCAAAAGCAGCGCTGGTGATAAACACGAAACCGGACGTGAAATGGCACGAGAAGAGCTGAGAAAGGTAGAGCTTAATCATGCTGAGTTAATGAGAATCGAACATGAACTAAAAAAGATCAATCCTCAACATCAGCACGACACCGTCAAGCCGGGTAGTTTGATTCGCACTGATAAGAGCCAGTTCTACATTGCGAGTGCGTTGGGGCAAATAAACATTAGTGGGGAAATTGTTTTTGTGATCTCTTTACATGCCCCTATTGCTCAGCTAATGCTTGGGAAAACGGTTGGAGACATAGTTCGGTTTAATGGTAAAACACAAAAGATCCTTGAGGTGAATTAGTGATTGAACCTGGCAAACCAAAATATAAGCTCATAATAATTTCCATATAAGCTCAAATCGTAGCTGATTAGTCCATGTTCAATTAAACTTAATGAACTTATTATGCTTTAAGCTCATTATATAAAATTTTTAAGCTCAATTAATTGTATTTTTGCTCTTAAAATGAAGAAATTCATGAGCTTATAATGCGTGAATATGGATCCCCTATTAAAATACATCGCTAAGCATCCCGGTAAATCGTCACCAGAGATATTCAGCGCTTTGAGTAAGGAAAATGAGTTTCAGATGTCCTTTGCTACACTTAAACGAAGGCTCACTCAACTCAAAAAAGATAATCTGATCCAGAGCATTGGAAAAAAGAGAGCAACGACATATTCTCTCAGCCCAGAATACGAACTGATCAGACCCATTGATATTGAAGAATACTTTAATTCAGAAAATAGGAGTGTCCTGACCAGATTCAACTTTGACTTATTAGCTTCACTGTATGAAGCCCAGATCTTCACTAAGGAAGAGCTAGAGGAATTGGAAGAACTACAAGAAGAGTTTGAGGCAAACACCTCAGCGTTAAGCAAAGCGGCATATAAACATGAACTTGAGCGCTTGTCTGTTGACCTTACCTGGAAAAGCTCTCAAATTGAAGGAAATACATATAGCCTGCTGGATACAGAATTGTTGCTTAGAGAACAAAAAACTGCTGACGGAAAAACCCTTGAAGAAGCGACTATGCTGCTTAACCATAAGAGAGCTATCGACTTTCTGATTGATAATCCAGATTTCTTCAGCGCGCTAAAACTGCGTGATATTGAGGATATTCATTCTATTTTAGTAGATAAACTTGAGATAAAGTCGGGTATTCGAAAAGAACTGATCGGCATAGGTGGAACAGACTATAAACCCCTTGATAACGAACATCAGATCAAAGAAGCCCTAAGCGAAACCTGCCGTCTTGTGAACACAAGGGAAAATGTCTTTGAAAAAGCACTGTTCGTTATGGTCATGATCAGCTACATTCAAGCTTTTATGGATGGCAACAAACGAACTGCACGAATTGTAGCGAACGGAATTTTAATGGCGAACCACTTTTGCCCAATCTCATTTCGTTCTGTAGATAGCGCTGATTACAAAAAAGCCATGCTCATCTTTTACGAACAGAACAACTTGAGTGCTTTTAAAACGCTATTCATTGACCAATTTCGTTTCGCGGTTTCAGAATACTTCAGATTGAAGAATGACTAGGGCTGACCTTTTGCCAGCTTGCGGTATTGTCATCACGTCACTTACCAACGGGGGTAAGGGCTTCCTCCCTTCGCTCAGACACTCCTGACTGCGGGTTTACATGCCAAAGACATGGCAGGCACGGCCAGGATCAGAACAATCGGTTTCTCGCTTGTCCCGATATCTCGGGGAGTGAGACTAAACCTGGTGAGGGCTCGTATCGAGAGAAACAAATGATCTTCTCGATATATCCTCCCTCCGGTCGGACACTCGAAGACCAGCTACCGTTTCTCGAGTGGTCGCTGAAAGTGAGTATATCGAGAGAAACAAAGAGTTCTTCCTTTAGCCCGGGTTAGTCAGTTAAACCCTCCTACGGGGGGTAGACTTGTAGTCTCCCTCTTGCGTCTTGTGCCTTGTGCCTTGTGCCTCCTTTCATTTTTGTCTTGATAATAAGATGCAGGATCTAGAGGCTAGAGGCTAGAGGTCAGGGTCTGTAGGTCCGGTGGTCCGGTGGTCCGGTGGTCCGGTGGTTCGGTGGTCTGGTGGTCTGGTGGTCTGGTGGTCTGGTGGTCTGGTGGTCTGGTGGTCTGGTGGTCTGGGTGTCCGAAAGTCAAGGTTTTAATCATAAATAAAGAGACTGTTCAGAAAAGTGTGTCATAAGGTTGAACGAAAAAAGTATACATTATGACAACAATGAAAAAGAAAGAGA
>CBFHWY010000084.1:0-11358 GCA_965659675.1 Salibacteraceae bacterium
AAATACTTTACGCGTACATTCTTGTGGTTGTTTTTAATTGTTTTACCCGGCTCGCTCGTTCATGAAATGAGCTGGCATGCCGTCCCCTTGGCTGTTGCTATTTCATTTGTCTATATGATTCTGGACCGCATTGGTGATGTAACAGAAAACCCTTTAGACGGCCGATCATCAGGTACACCTCTTAATGCCATTTGCAGAACCATCGAAATAGACCTTCTCCAACAGCTAGATGAAAAAGATATTCCAGAACCTTGGCCAATACAAGAAACTAGACACAAATCAAAATTTATAGATTAATATCAAAATGTCATGTACAAAGAAACCTTAGAATCATTAATGGAAACAGAAGGTTTGGATGCTGATACAGTTCTGTATCGCCACACCAACCCTCATCACCTTAAAACAGATGAAAAAGGGGAGACTTTTATTGAAGCTAACCCAAACTCTCAAGAAATCGTTATAGACCACTATGGACAAGGGCATTCAATGCCAGCCAGTGAATTTGGCCCTGGACTAGCATTTGCTTTAGCGAGAGAAAGTAGATTTAAATCCCAGAGCAGAAAATGTGTAAGCGTAAAACTTGGAGATATTCTTGATCAAGGTGGAGTTATTTATAAAGACCAAAGCAGTGGAGAACCTAACTCTTGGTTTTTGACGATGCCAAACGGTAGAGTACGAATTACGATTGAATAAAGAGGTTCAGCGCATGAAACATCAAATGAAATTCGGCCCAGATGAAATCAGGAAAGCAAAGAAGCAGTTGCTTTCCATTAAGAACCGATTAGAGGATATCAAAATAGTTATAGATAACTTCGAAGAATTTGCCAAGTTGGCCAATTTGGAGCAAGCATTTGTGCTTAAGATGAACATAGTTTTGGATGAGCTGCTTGCCAATGTAATTCGCTATGCTTTTGAGGATAACCATGATCACCTGATCTATCTGGAGTTTGCTGTGACCGATAGTTCATTTTGCATGACATTAGAAGATAATGGTGTGCCTTTTGATCCATTTAATCAACCACCCCCAGATACCAACAAAGGTTTGGAAGAAAGAGACATCGGTGGTTTGGGAATCCATATCGTAAAAAGATTAATGGACAATTATAGCTATGAGCGCTTAGGGAATAATAACGTGGTCAAGCTAGAAAAGCACGATGTGGTAAAAGAAAACTAATCAAAGAAATTTCTTGCAAAAAGCAGCAATAAGAGCAAAGCGAATGCATACCCCCAAAACATACCTTTTCCAGGTCATCTGTCCATTATTCCGAAATAAAAGTGAAGAATAAAGGTTCTGAAAAGGTTTAAACTAAAGTAGGCGTTAAGCTTAATATTCAGTGACTTGAGCCAAAGAGCTAAGTGGCTTTATCAACATTTATTTAAGGAACGGCTCGCTAGAGAAGCTTACAGCAGCTCCTCTCCTACTTTGCATTTCCCGGCTTGCAGCTCCAGGGAGTGCACTTCCCCATTTAAAAGCATCGGTATGACCGCATGGCTTTGTATTTTAAATGTAGCAAAGAATCACAGAACGAAGTAAAGTGAATCCTGTGAACTACTGAGATCAAGCGGGTTTGTAGGTGCTGATCAAATCCAACTATTAATCTGTTTTAAGCGTTCTTATGGCCCAAATATTTAGGCATTCTTCAAAACCCTCCGCTTCATTAGTCTTTCAAAAAATCCATGCACAGGAAATATCAATCCAGCCATGGCCGCATTGATCAGCAGTTTGTAGAGCGGGGTGTTCCCTGTAAGGGATTCAATATATGGATCGGTGACCACCAGGAGAAACTCAAAAAGAATCAAAAAGGTTAGGAAAACAAGCAATTCACCGAGCCATTTTGGAATGCTGATCGACCCAAGTGCAAATACAAGGGAAAAAAGCAAGAACAACCCGATCCCTATTCCGGAATACTGGAGATTATGTTCTCTCCTCTCCTCTATTTCCTTCTTTCGCGCTGCTTCTCTTTCTTGCTGTTCCTCGATCAATTGTTGTTTTTCGAACTCGGCCTTTGATTCAGCCTTTGCCAAACGCTCCCTTACTCCACTGCTCTGAATACTGTCTCGCATTTGAACAAACAATTGGAACATCTCCAATGCTTTTAGACCATTCTTCTCTTGCTCATATATTTTTGCCAGCAATTCCGCACTTTCTTTGATGCGAGGAGTTGAGGGAATCTTTTTACTTAGGTCCAGAGCCTTAAGCGCCTTTTCTTTTGCCTTGCTAAAATCACCCATCTCAAAATAAACGCTAGCGATTCTGTACAACATGTGGGCATCTCCACTGTCGCGACCTGAGGATGTACTTAAACTCATGGCCTCCTGATATGCTACCAGGGCCTTTTCATAGTCCCCTTTCTGCTGGTGAACAGCACCGAGTGCATTTAATGATTGCGCAAGTTCCATTGGGTTATTCACTTCCCTGGTGACCTTCAGTGATTGTTCGCTTAATTTCTGAGCCTCTTCTACCCTACCTAATTCCAAATAAACCTTCGACAACCCAATTTGGGTCTTAGCCAAGTAGCTGCGATGACCCAAAGAATCATCGATAGCCATACTGCGCTCATAATATTTTACAGCTTCTTCTAGTTTACCGTTATCCCGAAAGAAATCAGCCAGGTTGTTATACGAAGAGGAAACCCCGGCCATATCCCCTAAAGCTTTCCTCATGTTCAGGCTTTTGATGTAGTATTCGTAAGCTTCAACATACTTTCCAATATCAAGATAAACTACACCCAAGTTATTGTAAGATGCTGATATGCCATCACTATCATTCAATGCAATCCTGATCTCCAGTGCTTTTTCATTGTACTCCTTGGATTCATAAAACTCTCCCCTCTCATGAAGGATAACTGCCAGGTTGTTGTAAACATTAGAAAGCCCCTGCTTATGATCGAGCACTTCAAAAACCTGTCCAGAACGCTCAAAATGCAGGGTGGCCTCTTCCAGATTTCCCTTCATCCAATGTGCAGCCCCGAGAAATAACTCTGCTTCGGCTTCTTGATTAAGAAGCTTTTTAGCTCTGCAAAACTTGAGCTGCTCTTCGGCTACGAAAATGGCTGAATCTGGATCTGAGTATAGGTAGCCCTTAAAAACCTCCGCAATCGCACGGGCCCTAATACTATCCGATACATTTTTATCATTCCAGACATTAAAAAGACTATCCTTTTGTGCTTGTATGATTTGACAAAAGATCAATAAGACCAACAGCGTAAGGGTAATGTACTTCATGGTTGATGAATAAGCATTCAGCTTGAAAATTAGCTAAAAGCCACGACAGAAAGGCATTGAAAGCTTCAAATGGGCTATGGTGGCATATTTTAAGTTAGTGGTTTGTGCAAGAGGAATAACAAAGTAGGTCGTCAAACATTTGTCTATTTTTAACTGTTCCTAAACAGACTCAAGCTTGAATAATGAAAGGATCGCTGATCACTTTTTTACTTCTGTTCTTCTTTGTATCGGCCAATTGCCAGACTTCTCGTCTTTATCATACCTACTGGAATGGCTCTCAGGAGATCTTTGCTTATTATGACTCTCCGTCTGGTAGTTATGTTGATGTTGCTCCTTTAAGTGGTGTGAGATTTCTCAATCTTGGCGAAAGCACCTACGATAAGCTTGCTAACCGGTACTTTAACATTACAGATCTGGGGATAACTGTGATTGACGCACTTACTGGTTCCGTAACCCTTACCATTCCAAATAGCATTGGAGCGAATGGCTACAACCTGATCGAATATAGCGCGTCAAACAATGCTATCTACGCTTGCTATTGGACTGGAAATGAAGAGATCTTCGCGGTTTATGATCTCAACAGTGGACTTTTAACTCGATCAGATACGCTTCCAGGGATCAGGCACATTGTTGTTGGCATGAGTACGCTTGACGACATCAATGGTCGCTATTTCATAAGGTCAAATCTGGGTTTGAGTATGATCGATGTCCAAACTGGGCGGATCCTCAGAAATTTCCCTTACCCAAATGGAGCTCAAAACGGTTTAAATAAATTTGAATACGACCCAATCGGCAATCGAATTGTGGGTTTATACTGGACAGGTCAACAACAAATTCTGACTTCCCTTGATCTCAACACAGGGCTTTACACCGACATCGGAGTCTTACCCGGAGTGCGATACCTGGTGAATCTGCAATCTAGTTTAGATAAAAGTAGCAGTATGTATGCAATCTACACGAATCTAGGTCTAACCATCATCGATATTCTAAGTGCTAGCATCGTAAGCACTGCTCCAGCCCCAGCAAATTCAAACGGTGCAATCAAAGGATTGGAGTTTGGAATGCCAGGGTGTTTTGCTAGTCTTTCTGTGAGTAGGACGGCTTGCGATCACATGAATTCTCCCAGTGGTAAGTATGTCTGGAGAGAAAGCGGGGTTTATAAGGACACCCTTGTGAATCCCGAAGGTTGTGATACGATCGTCACAGTAGATCTTGAAATGGAAGAATTGAATACGACGGTTAGTCAGGCAGGCGGCATGCTTGAATCACATACCCATGAAGCCGAATACCAGTGGTTCTACTGTTCTTCAAATCACCAGGCATTACAGGGTCATAACCAAAGACTCTTTAAACCGCGAAGCAAGGGTTCTTATGCTGTTCAGGTCACGAAGGATGGCTGTATTGATACGAGTGCATGCTTTTCTGTTGAGTTGACAGGAAATGAGCAACTCCATGAATCAATTGGATTTAAAGCATACCCGAACCCCTCGTCAGGCGAATTCAACATTCGTGGACCTCAAGATAGATTCGAATTAAAGGTTTATGATCAATTTGGTAGATCCGTAAATGAATATGAATTAGATAGAAATCAGCTCATTCTAAGCGCTAAGCCCGGAGTCTACTTTATCGAGATTCATACCGAGGGGGAAACGGATAGAATGAGACTCATTAAGCGCTGATGACTCGCCCAGGACCTTCCTATGATTCGCTGTGCTATGCTGAAGTTTCGCCAAAGCAAGCAGATAAACCCTCCTACGGCTTCGCTATGCTGTAGCTTCGCGAAAGCAAGCGGGTAAACTTGCTCCTTGTGTCTTGTGTCTTGTGTCTTGTGTCTTGCGTCTTGCGTCTTGAAGCTCGCACCTCACCTCCTCTTCCAATCTCTGACCTCCTTTTGAATGGGAGTTTCAATAAAATCCGCATGTAAAACCAAATTAAAAGCACAATTGACGGGTTCGCCTTTATATCTCCCTGGCCTCATCACCTCATATTTCTTGATATTCTGCCAGATCATGTAATCGATGGTTGGGTTAACTCCTTCGAGGATATAAGCATGAGATAACAAACCATTGCGGTCTACATGCATTTGTATGACAAAACTCCCCGTGCCGATCAGCTCATTCAAGCGATACTCTCTGGGCAAGACAGAAGGGTTCATCAATCGTTTTTCGACCTGTGCACTATCAAAGGGAAATTGAGGGATCTGATATCCATCCTCTTTGTTTGAGACGAGCGGATAATCTATCTCTGGAACAAAGCCATCTCGCTGAACATAAGGAAGTGGATCAAAATCCATTTCATATCTCAGTATTCCGCGTTTGTTGAAACAAGGCCAGTTCCCCACCGGCATCCCGTTCTCAAAAGCGTAACGCCTTACCATTACCCTATTTTTAATGTGAGTCACGAATAACACGCGCCTGTTTCCTTTGCGAAAGTCATCCAATCGGTATCGCGCCTTGTCTTCCCCGATCTCGTGAGTGAGAGTCTCATTAAGGAAAAAATAAACCAGGTGGTAATCAGCAGAGTCATTAAAGTACACTTCTGATTCGAGCACATTTCTGGGCATGATGGGAATGCCTTCTTTATTCTGAGCAATGAGCACAAGGTCTGCCAGGCACAGATACATGCTCAGAAGAAGAATGAAAATGCGGCCTGATCTCATTTTTTAGGTGCTAATTCTCAAGATACTGAATATACAAATAGCTCGGGCCATTGTTTGCTTCTAGGAGAGCACAAAAAAAGCCGGACAAAGCCGGCTTTTGAATGAATCAGTTAAGCGTTTCTGATCAGTTATTCTCTTTCATTTTGCAGGTGCTCAAGCCAAAAGGCGCGTATAATGGACAAAAGCTAATTAAGCTGGTAAGTACAAATACTCCAGCTAAGATCATCAACACGATACCTAGAGTACCTTCAATAATACCTCCAAAATAAAGTGCTGCTACTACTGCGGCTATGATAATTCTGATCACTCTGTCTGCTGTTCCCATGTTCTTTTTCATGACGTTTGTTTTAATGTTTAATACAAATGAACGAAGACCCATTCAGCCTCGCAGTAACTGCAGTCACTAGTGGTGAATTTTTATCCAACCTTTATCCTGGCTCAATTTTCCCTCCAGTTCCAAACGTTTGATGACCCTACTGATCACCTCCCGTACCGTACCGAGTTCATTGGCTATATCGGTATGCGATAGCTTAAAACGATCTTCCCCACTCATTTCGCTCTTCTTAAGAAGATGAGTGTAAAGGCGCTCATCCATTTTATTAAGCAATATTTGATGAATTGTATCCATGAGATCCTCATAGCGCTTATCATACAAACGGTAGAACATCTCACTAAAACCTGCGTATTTTCTCACAAGTTCGCGGACTTTCTCCACGGGGATGAGTAATACTTTAGAATCTTTTTCGGTGCGTGCGAACACCCTGCTCGGACTATCGTTAATGATCGCATTAAAGCTCATGATACAGGATTCTGAAGCAGAAATGTAGTACAGCAACATCTCTCTGTCCTCAAAGCGACTAACTACTTTTACCAGGCCGTCGACAACAATAGGCAGTACTTTTACATACTGAGATTCTCTCAATATCTCTGTGTCCGCAGGAATCTCTCTGAGCTCTGAGTGAGCTAGAATTTCTTCTCGAAGCTTTGAATTGAAGCCCTGAAGGAAATTGTTTTCATAATTAAGCATATAACTTAAAACTTCTTTATTTCAATGTTTGGCCTATCGGAAAGTCTCATGCTTCCATCCTTTTTGAGGGTGATGCTTCGATTATAATTCGGATCATCAAAGAACTGCTCGGTCATGCGGTAAGACCATGTGGGCTGTAGTTCCAGTCGAATTGGAAAACCACTTAAAGCATGATCAAAGTTCAAACTAAGTTCACGACGCTTGTTCGCATCTCCGCTTACAAAGCGATTGAGGTCAATCTTTCCCTGTGTTATTTCAAGTTCCTTCACTTTTAGCTCCTGAAGCTTCTCTCCTGCCCCACTTGGCTTGATCAGCCATACTTCTGCCCCATCGAGGATCTTTCTGGCGAAGGGGTTATCATCGGCCAAACCTTGATTTTTGATCTCCATATCGGGCTCTTTGCCCTCGATGAGATGCATATCTAAACCAACGGTGATCATACGTTGCTCTTTGATCCTTACATTGATCACAGAATCATTCAAAAAGAATGCTGAGCCCACAAACTCCTGATAAAAGCCGTCACTGCGGTGTCCTGCATGCTGGTAGATCATGGTCACCGTATCAGCATCAAATTTTAGGTAAACCACTTGATTCTGATCTTCACCGTGATAGAGCCCTTTTGGATAGCTCTTCAGCAGCCTGGAAAGATCTGGAGGAATGGATTGAGCATTGAGCTCAGTCACCAATAGAATTACAATAAGGCTAAGGAGTGGGGTGATGGTTTTGATGTTCACCTCGCTAAGATAAAAATAAGCTACAAGCTTCAAGCTTCAAGCTGCAAGCTTCAAGCTGTAAGATACAAGTTTACCTGCCGTAGGAAGGCCTAAAGAACCGCAAAACTGCAGAATGTAAAATGATAAATGTAGAAGTGACCTGACGGCAGAGTCTCGTCAGTTGTAGGCCTCGGGTTTACCTGCCGTAGAAAGGTCTAAAGAACCGCAAAACTGCAGAATGCCTCGCTCCGCCGTAGCTATGCGAAGGCGAGTAAAATGATAAATGCTTGCACTGAGCTCTTGTGCTGAGCATGTTGAAGGGATAAAGGTCTTCCTGCAGATAATACCTTGCAAGTCAAAGCATGCATACCATCAATAATCAGGCGAAAGCAATAAAGCGACCTCTGGATTCGACCCGTAGAAATCCAGCATGAACTAAGCGACCATCGAACTCGGTGTTTGAGTGCCGCAGACGCGGCACGAGTTTGAGTTCGATAGCGAAGGAATGCCAGGATTTCAAGGGAGAAACCAGCAGTCTTGATTTTTTTTGTTTCGTTTTTGTATCAAGACAAAAATGAAAGGAGGAAAGGGGCTCAAGACGGAAGATGTAAGCCGCACGCTGCAAGCTGCAAGCTGCAGAACCACAGAATGTAGAATGTAGAATGTAGAAGTGACCTGACGGCAGAGTCTCGTCAGGTAAACCGGCAGGCACGGCGATTACCTGTCCTCTGCCCTCTGCTCTCTAAGCTCTAGCCCCTGCGCCAACTACCAGAACTTGTCCTCCGCTGGAATGCGTTTTCTTTTTGAAGCATTGAAGGGATTAAAGCCCATTTTGGCAAAATAATACCAGGCTGCAGGAGAAAGCGCTAAGTCAGTGTCTGCTCCCTGCCACAATGGATCACTCCCATATCCTGTACCTCGATTTGAGGAATATGGAATACCTAAGCCTGCTGGTGCTTCGATCAATAGTTTGTCGATCTCTTTGAGCACTTCCTCTGCCGCGCTCTCATCTTTTGCCAACTTGAAAGCCAATGCCATTTGTCCACAGCCTTCCATAAAAAGGGCGTCTTTGTCTTCATCGATGTCATAGCCAGTGATTGATACTCCATTGAGAGTGGCAGTTTGAGTCGTTAAGAAACGATCTGCCTGATATAAGCTATACTCAGGATAGTCTTCAAATGCAGCATAGGCCCATGAGAAATTATCGAGGGCATAACGGTATGGTGGATTCTCAGGCCAGGCCATCAAACTCTGTATACTTGAGTCCCAACGCTCATTCTTTAGATACTTAAGCAATCCTCGATGAAAGTCGTCATATCCAGCTACAGCACAGAAAGCATCGATCATCCCTTCCGTAACTTTGTAGTTCAGTAAGGTGTTATCGTCTGCATATCCCGCAAACAGCCCTCCATCTTCGTCTTGCAAACTGCGCAGCCACGAGTCCAATTCTTCACGCAGTAGGTCGTACTTAGTATTTCCAGTCTCCTTGCGATAATGATCCAGGGCCATCAATAACCAGGCATTATCACCCATCCAACGATGATTGTAGGGAGTACCGCCCAATGAACGAAACTGTGAGAAGCCACCTGGACCAGCTTTTAGTTCACTTTCGATCCTTGAATCAAAAAAATCAAAAATGCGTTCAGCTTTTGACAATGTTCCAGTTTCAATGAATACAAAGGCCGCTAATGCATTGTCGTATAATGAAACACTTGAGCTGTTTGTGGTGCTTTTGACCAGCCCTGTTGACTGAATCATCATCGTGTTCATCCAGGTCAGAACCTTCACCGTGTTCTCATCAATTTGCCTTTCGGTAACAAACTGAATATTTGATTCCGATCCCGAGACCAGGTACGGCTCAAAAACATAGCCCTTCAGTTCAGGATACAAGGTCACTTCCCCTTCCAGCCCCTCAATCGACCAGTTCGCATCACCTCCAATTATTGTAAAGCGATCCTGATAGGAGATCTTCGTCCCGCGTATACCCGTTCCACTCACTGTATAGGTTTCCACAGCTTCCTCTTTTTTACAAGAAAACAGAAAGACAATGAATATGATCAGCGAATAACGCATGCTGTAAATATAGTGATTGAGCCTCCGCCTCTGACCCCTGTCCTCCGACCCCTGACCTCTGACCTCTGACCTCTGACCTCTGACCTCTGACCTCTGACCTCTGACCTCCGACCTCTATCCCCTACTTCAACTCCTTCGCCTTCTTCATCCGAACCTTGTAGTCATCTATAGTACCCGTAAGGTTCACATTGAGGTATTTGGTCTTTTTCTTCGGGTCAAGCTCAACGATCTCATCTTCCTTTTCCTGCTCTGAGTCTTTGGAGCCAAATAGTTTATTCTTCGTGGCATCTTTGATCAGAGACCAGGGTATTCTGACGTAGTAATCGATATTATCTTCCATATCCTGTGTACCAGCGATGTCCATGTGACCCAGGGTAGATTCAATGGTCATGTTTGGAATGTTAATGTTGCCATTGATGATGTCCATGTGATTCTGCAAGGTATCGAACTTGATATTCGTGAGGTCCTTGTTACCGAAATAATCGGATAACAAGAGGATCGGATCGTAATTCTCCAAACGCCCTTCCAGCACCATCACATCCATGTGAACTTCCGAGCGATCAAGGTCTGGAACCATATCGGGATACACCCTTATATTACCATTGATATCCGCATAGAGTCTGCCGTGCAGGTTTTCGGAAACGATCTCATCCTGACCAAAATTCTCAAATTTGAAAAGCAGCTTATCGAGTTCAACACCATCTACCCGCATATTGGGTTTGAGGTAGATATTCATCGGATCACTTCCGTTGAAATAACCTTTCATGCTGATGTGTCCTCCTGCGGCATCCAGATCAAAACGATCGAGATAGAGATAATGCTGATGTGTGGTTCGAAGCTGAGCGCTGATGTTCTGTAGGTCTAAACGATGATAAATGAAATGATCCACATCCAAATTGAACTGCATGGCTGTGAACGGAAGTTCATAGATGTTGAAAGCCTCCGCATGTTCTTCAACATCTTCAGATCTATCCTTTGTGGACTGAGCGCTTGAACTTTGCTCGGGCTGGCCCTCATTGTAGTTGGATAAGGCATCAAAATCAATGAAACTGGAGCTGAGTTCAAAAACATTATCCCTTTTCCGTAAAAGGCTGTCCTCTCCCAGGTAATAGTTCAACTTCACAGCAAAATCGGTTCTTCCGAGCTTCCCTGTGAATTCTTCTACCTTCAGGTGATCATCACCGTAGCTAAAGCGACCCTCAAACTCCCTAAAAGCCAGAGGGTGAACCTGCATCTTTCCTTTGAATTCATCAAGGTGAAGCTCAATGGATTGCAAACTATCGCGGTCATAGTGCAGCTGTGACTCAAGATGAAGAGCTAAGCCTTTAATCTCTTCATGACGATAATCCGGTGGGACAAAATTCTCACCCCTGTAACTGAGAAGATCTTCAAATCGCAGCATATCTGAGCGTATGCTGAGGTCAACCTGCACATCTCCCTGCAATGAATCCTCCATCCAAAAGCCGTAATCGTGGATCTTCCCGTTAAAATGGAAATCAGACTTGTCCACCAGGCCAGTGAAATCGACGATCCTGAGATCGCTGTCATCGATGAGCACATCAGCGTGGAAATCGTGCAGGGCATGCGGATAATGCTGAAGATAAGCATAAAGATCATCAATGAAGAATTCTCCTTTTGGCAAATGCTCAAAATTTGAAAAG
>CBFHWY010000085.1:0-11268 GCA_965659675.1 Salibacteraceae bacterium
GCCAGCTCAATATATTCATTGATGGTCACTTTTGTAGGAACAGTTTCCAAATGTTCAAACTCAGTAAGTGCCATCTTCATAAGTAACATATCCATTTGGGCAATGCGTTCTACCTCCCAGTTTCTGGTCTTTTCAGATATCAGGCCAGCATATTCCTCATCAAAAAGAATGCACTTACGGTAAAGGGTTTTGGTAAACATGGTATCATCTTCTGGATCCTTCAAAACAGGCGGAACCAGGCTATCATAGGCTTTCGAGTCGCGTTTCAGCGACTTGATCGTTTTTGATACGGAGACATTCACCGCCTCAAGGTCATTTGTCCAATAAATACTTTTCTCTTCAAGAAACTGGATCACCATATCATATCCAACCACATAATCTTCAAAGAACTTCTTCAGGAATCGTTTGTCTTCATCGAAATCATTTTCCCGACTCGACATATAATTCCCGTAGAGTTCACTTTGTTTTAATTCCCTATAGAGCTTCCGGTTGTTTTCAAACTCATCTTTCCAATTGACCTTAAGCCTTTCCCTGAGTCGGGTGAGCTCTTCATTGTTTTCAAGGATGGCCATGGCCCGATTATTCACAAACTTCAGGTTCGGATCCAGGTCTTCTCTTGTTGGAACTCGTTTTTGTTTGGCAAGTTCGATATCTGAGCGTGCAATTTCCCAGATCTCAATGAGCAAGTCCATAACATAGACGTAGAGTTCGAACACACGATCGATGCTCTTCATCATTTCCTTTTCACCTTTTTGCAGGTCGTCGTAACTGCCAGAGTGGAAGCCATACAGCGCCTGAAGAACTTTAACCCTGAGAAATCTTCTATTGAGCATTAAAGACGTTTATTAAGTTCAGCGATGGCGTTTATTCTTTCCTCTGCCATGATATTTGCTGATTTATAAGTAGGAATCCGATTCTTCTCGGCATGTTCAATGATCCTGATCGTAGTGTCATAGATCTCTTCTGCACCCTTCATAGCTCGGTCTCTGTTGTATCCGTGCAGTTCAGAATAACAGTTGATCAAACCACCGGCATTGATCAAAAAGTCAGGGGCGTAGAGAATCCCTTCATCCATGATATGCTTACCGTGCACTTCCTCATTTGCCAATTGGTTGTTTGCCGCGCCGGCCACGATCTTGCAGCTAAGTTTAGGAATAGTATCATCGTTGATGGTAGCGCCCAAAGCACAGGGAGCGTAGATATCCATGTTTACATCATACACCTCATCAGACTTCACTACCTGAACATGCGGATATTTATCTGTAACCTCTTTGATCTTATCATCAAAAATATCGGAGATGATCACCTCAGCATGTTCTTTCACAAGATGATCGATGAGGAATTGCCCAACATGTCCGGCACCCTGCACCAAAACGGTTTTTCCTGAAAGGTCGTCATTTCCCCAAACCTTGTTCGCTGAAGCCTTCATACCCATGTAAACTCCGTAGGCGGTTACAGGTGAAGGATCTCCCCCTCCGCCCAGGTGCTCTGGAACACCGCTTACATGGTCTGTTTCCATATTGATATATTCCATGTCTTTTGGCGACATCCCTACATCTTCTGCGGTGATATACTTTCCGTTAAGAGAATCGACAAATTTTCCGAAGCGACGCATCAAAGATTCAGACTTTAGGCTGCGTGAGTCTCCTAAAATAACTGCTTTACCACCGCCGAGGTTCAAGCCGCTGATCGCCGCTTTGTAGCTCATACCTCTTGAAAGACGGAGAACGTCATTTAGCGCTTCCATTTCATTCTTGTAGGTCCACATACGCGTTCCACCCAGGGCAGGCCCAAGTGTTGTATCATGTATTGCAATAATTGCTTTTAGTCCTGTGGCTTTATCCTGACAGAATACAACCTGTTCGTGGTTATAGCTCGTCATCGGCTGAAGTACCGGGTCCAGATTTTGGATTGAATCGACTTTCTCCATTTCAAAGATCTATTGTAGAAACCCAGGTCGAAATGGTATCAAATGATGCTACCTTTGAACCTGGATTGATTTCCATAGTTTTACTAGTGCGGCAAAAGTAGCCTTTTTTGAAACTATTTTCCTCGAAGTATCCGTTAAATGAAAAGCCTTCGGTATTTAAATAAGTATCTCTGGAAATACCGATGGCGGCTAGCTTTCGGAGTACTTTTCGTTGGCATTTCAAATCTCTTTGCGATTTTTCCAGTACAGGTGATCAGGAATGCTTTTGATGTAGTGATCGAGACCATCAAGGTCTATCAGGTGTTTGAGGGCTCTGATCTGGCTTCAGCACTGTATGATAACCTCACCAAAGTATTGCTTGCCTTCGGTGCTTTTGTATTGCTCTTCGCCCTTATTAAAGGCTTTTTTCTTTTCTTGATGAGATACACGATTATCATCATGTCCAGGTTCATTGAGTTTGACCTGAAAAATGAGGTATTCAAAAAGTATCAGGAGCTTGATATGGCCTTCTACAAGTCAAATAATACAGGAGACCTCATGAATCGCATCAGTGAGGATGTGAGTCGAGTACGAATGTACCTCGGGCCTGCCATCATGTATACGATCAACCTATTTGTGCTTTTCTTTTTGGTGATCGTTACAATGATCAACATCAATCCGAAACTCACCTTATACGTACTTACTCCCCTTCCGATATTGAGTATCACCATCTACTTTGTAAGCCATATCATCAATCGAAGAAGTGAAAAAGTTCAACGTCAGTTGTCCGTGCTTTCTACTTTCACCCAGGAGAGCTTCTCAGGGATCCGCGTGCTGAAAGCCTATGGAATGAGCAAATCGAAAGACAGGGATTTCCAAAATGAATGTGAACTCTACAAAGACGAATCTCTTTCGCTGGTGAAGGTAAATGCCTTCTTCATGCCTTTGATGATTCTACTCATTGGCATCTCAACGATCATTACCATTTTCATTGGAGGCCGACTTGCCATTGCTGGAGAGATCAGTTATGGAAACATTGCCGAATTTGTGATCTACGTGAATATGCTGACCTGGCCGGTTGCTTCATTAGGGTGGGTCACCTCACTGGTTCAAAGAGCGGCCGCATCACAACAAAGGATCAATGAGTTTCTAGACACTCCAGTAGAGATAAAGTCAGAGTCAGAGTCTAAACCATTGGATGTAAAAGGTGAAATAGCGTTTAAGGATGTGCGTTTTCGTTATCCCGACATGGACTTTGATGTCCTCAAGGATTTAAGTTTCAGTATCAAACCCGGAGAATCCATTGCCATAATGGGCAAAACAGGAAGTGGAAAATCTTCCATTGCTAATTTGGTATCTCGCCTTTACAGAATTCAGTCTGGACAGATCCTCATTGATGGAAAGGATATTCAAGAACACTCATTATCGGAATTAAGGAATAGCATAGGTTATGTTCCTCAAGAGGTCTTTCTGTTCTCTTCTTCTATCAAAGACAATATTTCATTTGGCATCAGGGAAGGTGGGGCAAGTATGGAAGATATCCGGGCTGCAGCCAAAGACGCTCATGTACTTGACAACATCAAGGACTTCCCGGATGGCTTTGAAACCATGCTTGGAGAAAGAGGCATCACATTATCGGGCGGACAAAAGCAAAGGCTATCCATTGCAAGGGCCATCATTAAGCGCCCAAAGATCCTTATTCTGGATGACTGCCTGAGTGCCGTAGACACTGAAACAGAAGAGATCATCATTCAGAACTTAAAAAAGATCATGAAGGAGAGCTCTACCATCATCATCTCTCATCGCGTATCAAGCGCAAAACATTGTGATCAAATATTATTTCTAGATGATGGAGCGGTGATCGAACATGGAAGTCATGAGGAGCTCATTGAAAAACGCGGTCAATACTTCGAGCTCTATCAAAAACAGTTAGCTGAATTTGGCGGAGTGAGCGTTAACTAAATCGATTTTCTCAAATTGATTTTTCGTTAAATTTGTTCAGGCACAGCCTTTGAAGCATGGATAATAAGGACAGGAAGGAGGGGCGAGAGAATCGAGAGGTCTACGAAAACGCAGTTAGAGCGGGAAAGCGAACCTATTTTTTCGATGTAAGAGCAACTCGAAATAAAGACTACTACCTAACCATTACAGAAAGTAAAAAGCGCTTTCACGATGACGGCAGCGTCTCTTACCAAAAGCATAAAATATTTCTGTACAAAGAAGATTTTGAGAAGTTTTCTGATGCTTTGAAGGACTCCTTTGCAAAGATCATCGAGCTTAAGAAAGAACGAGATGAAGACCTCAATGATCAGATCAACGACAAATTTGACGATCTTGATTTTCATCAACTTGGAGATGAGCGAGATGATGAATAGCTGAGCTTTATTCTCAATCCACAGATTTCTGTTTAAAAAGTCTTTGTAAAAATTAGTCTTGCCCTACAGAAAAGTAGAGCTTTAGAGATACTTTTGAAACAAGGCGTTCAGTCAATTCGCCTCAAACGATTAATTCATGGGAAAAGTAATTTCAGTTGCAAACCAAAAAGGAGGTGTTGGTAAAACTACCACTGCCATTAACCTAGCTGCCTCATTAGGTGTACTCGAAAAAAAGGTGCTTGTTGTAGACGCAGATCCTCAAGCAAATGCTACTTCAGGCTTAGGCTTCGAACCAAGGAACATCAAGACTTCCATCTATGAATGCCTCCTGAGCGACATTCATCCAAAGGATATTATTCTGGAAACTACTGCGCCTTATGTTGACATACTTCCTGGACACATTGATCTGGTTGGTGCGGAGATCGAGATGATCAACACACCGAACAGAGAGAAAATGCTCCGCATGGCGCTAAACAAGGTAAAAGATGATTATGATTTTGTGATCATCGACTGTAGCCCATCTCTCGGGCTGGTTACGGTAAATGCCCTTACCGCCTCTGATTCAGTGATCATTCCTGTGCAATGTGAATACTTTGCCCTGGAGGGTTTGGGTAAGCTATTGAACACCATTAAGATCGTGCAAACACTGCTCAACAAAGAACTCGCCATTGAAGGAATGCTGCTGACCATGTACGATCAGCGATTGAGATTAGCAAATCAGGTCGTTGAGGAAGTTAAGACACACTTCCAGCAATTGGTGTTTAAAACTGTGATCTTCCGTAATACGCGACTTGGTGAAGCACCCTCACATGGTGTTTCTATCATCATGCATGATGCTGGAAGCAAAGGTGCTGTCAACTATTTGAATCTGGCCAGAGAGATCCTGCAAAAGAATGACCTTACCCGCATTTCTGAAGCCGATAAAATCATTGAAATAGGAAATGGCGAGTCCTAAAAAACCTGCGCTCGGACGCGGACTTGGCGCTCTCCTGGAAGGTGCTCAGTCTGAACTAAGCAATCGATATGCTACGGGTGAAGGAATTATCGGATCCATCTCCAAGGTCGCAGTGGAGAAGATCGAGGTTAATCCTTTTCAGCCACGAAAGACCTTTGATAAAGATGCTTTGATCGAGCTCGCTGAGAGCATTCGCGTTCATGGCTTGATACAACCCATCACTTTGAGGTCAATGGGAGACGGAAGCTTCCAACTGATTTCTGGTGAAAGAAGATTCAGAGCATCCCAGGCTGCTGGTCTAACTGAGATCCCAGCCTATGTAAGAGTGGCTGATGATCAGGCTATGCTGGAAATGGCCATTGTTGAAAATATTCAGCGGGAAGATCTTGATCCCGTCGAAGTTGCCATTGGTTATCAGCGCCTACTCGAGGAGTGTGATCTCACCCACGAGCAACTCAGTGAAAAAGTGAGCAAGAGTCGCTCAAACATCACCAATTACCTCCGACTTTTAAAGCTTCCAGCCACCGTGCAACTGGCATTAAGAGAAAAGGTGATCTCAATGGGACATGCCAGAGCATTAATAAACCTTCCTGATGAAGACAGTCAGGTTGAATCTTTGCGCAAGATCATTGAAGGCCAGCTTTCCGTCAGAGATACCGAGCTACTGAGTAAAAAGGCAAAAGGGAATAGTTCTAAACCTAAAAGCCAGGTTCCACAATTGGATTTTGATGAAAAGCTTCTTCTCTCCAAAGCGAGCGAGCACTTACATAAAATGATCGACGTAAAGAAGAATGCAAAAGGAAAGGGAAAGCTCAGTATCTCATTCGATGATCATGATGATTTCCAGCAATTGCTGAAGAAGATTTTGGGCGAATAGCTCAGTTGAACTTTTCGGCATATCAATTGCTAACTTTGCCCTCATGCGAAATGTGCTGCTCATCATTGGTCTGCTTCTCAGCTGGCAAGCTTTTACCCAAAAATCGGATAGTTCCAGGGTGCGTGAGTTCACACCAGACCCTAAGAAGGCATCAACACTTAGTGCAATTGTTCCTGGGGGCGGACAGGTATACAATAGAAGTTATTGGAAACTCATTCCCATTTATGCCGGCTTAGGTGCAGGGTTTTACTTTTTCGAAACGCAAAGAAGGGGCTACAGAGACTTCAAAGACGCCTATATCTCAAGATATGTTGACAGCACAAAAGCGGATCCTTTTCCCGGACAAATTCTGAGTCAGTCTTACCTCAATACAGAAATAGAAGCACATCGCAAACGCCTTGAGTTAAGCGTGATTGTAATGGCTGGAATCTATGTCATACAGATCGTTGAAGCAGCCGTGGATGCACATTTGAGCACATTTGATGTTAGCGAAGATCTTAGTTTACATCTCAGTCCGCGAGTGGAGCAGTTTGGCGGACAAACCTATACCACTGCTCAGCTCACACTAAAGTTCAAACGATGAAAGTTGCTATAGTTGGATATGGAAAAATGGGTAAAGTGATCGAAGGCATTCTGCAGGAGCGCGGACATGAAGTAAGCGCCAGGATCGACCAGTCCAACAAGGAAAGTATCTCCTCACTTAAGGGAAAATGTGATCTTGCCATTGAGTTCACTCAACCTTCTGCCGCACTGAAGAACTTCGAATCGCTGCTTGAGCAAGGCATACCTATCGTTACGGGTACCACAGGCTGGTATGATCATTTTGAAGCGCTAAGCGAAATGATCAAGGCGAAGAATGGCAGTTTCTTTTACGCCACTAATTTCAGTGTTGGGGTGAACATATTCTTTGCCATCAATAAGAAGCTCGCGCAAATGATGAGCGGTCATTCAGAGTATAAGGTGAGTATGGATGAAACACATCACACCCAAAAACTAGATGCTCCATCAGGAACGGCAATCACTCTGGCAGAAGGTATTTTGGAATCCTATAAAGATCTTGACTCATGGGAGTTGGATTCAGACAATAATGCTAAGCTCAACATCAGAGCCCATCGAATTGAGGGAGTTCCTGGCACACATGAGATCCACTATCGATCAGCCATCGATGATATCGATATAAAACACACGGCTCACTCTCGCGAAGGCTTTGCACTTGGTGCCGTGCTTGCGGCAGAATATTTAATTGAGAAGACCGGTATATACAGTATGAGTGATATGCTGGACCTGTGATGTGATGTTGTGCCTCTAAACCTTTGGGCAGTTTACTGTGTTTTTCACATATGCCCCGTTTGATCAGATACATATTAGCTTTTGTTGTTCTCCTTGTGATGGTACTCCTATTCACTCAACCTAATGAGAGGCATTTTTTGGATCGCATAGCCGCTGACTATGGTCAAGTTCACGGAGGCATTAAAATGAATGCAAAAATGCTAGTGGAAATGGGTGAGTGTGAATATGAGTCTCATTTTCTCTACAGCACTTATCATTACCGCTTTGGAACTATTGGTGTAGCCTATGTGGGTATAGGCGGACAGGTCTTTTTTGTTGGGAGTACAAATCACCAGACCCCTTCAGGTTCATCGGTCGACGTTAGGGCCTGAAAAATTAATATAGCTTTCAATTTCTTAAAAGCTCAAGTTGTTTAGTGAAAGTCATTTTTGTAACTTTTACCAAACTAGCTCAAATGAAGATTTCAAACAAAGTAGCTTTAATCACCGGAGGAGCAAACGGAATAGGACGCGCTCTTTGTCTGCAAATGCTTGAAAGCGGTGCACGGGTAGCTATCGCTGATCTGAGTGAAGAAGGATTGGAGCAAACCTGGTCTCTGGCAGCAGATCATGCCCATGAATTAAAGTGTTACCAATGCGATCTCAGTGATCAAAAAGCAGTTGAGGATCTGAAGTCTAAAGTCCTGGATGAATTTAGAGGATTGGATATCCTGATCAACAATGCAGGAATGATTCAACCCTTTACGCGCTTTAAGGATCTCAAGATAGAAACCATCACAAAGATCATCAATGTAGATTTCTACAGCGCCATCTATGTCACCCGGGCTTTCTACCCTGCATTGGAAAAGAGTTCCGAAGCCAAAATATTGAACGTTTCAAGTATGGGAGGTTTTTTACCCGTACCAGGCCAGGCCATTTATGGGGCAGCAAAGGCTGCACTCAAATTGTTCACGGAAGCTTTGCAGGCTGAAACTATGGGTACAAATATCTCAGTGAGTATCGTATTCCCTGGTGCCGTCAAAACAGATATTGTCAAGAATTCAGGAGTAGAGGCTCCGGTCAGTGACAGTGCTCAGAAGGAATACAAAGCATTGGATGTGAACAGGGCTGCAGAGATCATCATCAATGGAATCAAAAGGAATAAAAAAAGGATCTTCGTAGGAAGTGATTCGCGAATGATGGACATTTTGTACCGCATCCATCCAAACTTTGCCATTCGATTGATACAGAAGCAAATGAAGGATCTTCTTAAATAGATCCAATGTTCAATACAAACAACCAAACCCATGAAAACCAAAGACTTACTGGGAATAATAGCTGCCGGCATTTGGGTCAGTTTATCTGAGTTCTTTCGTAACGAATTCCTTCTCAAGGAATTTTGGACTGAACATTATGCATCGCTCGGCTTGAGCTTTCCTTCCGCGCCTATCAACGGACTTATCTGGGGTATTTGGTCCTTAGCCTTCGCTTTTCTGATCTACCTCATGCTCAAAAAGTTTAATTTGATTCAGAGCATAATGATCGCCTGGTTGGCGGGTTTTGTACTGATGTGGTTGGTTACCGGCAATATGTTGGTCTTGCCTTTTGGAATCCTCTTCTATGCCATTCCTTTGAGTATTTTGGAAACCGCAGTAGCTGCCGTTTTGATCAAAAGATTGAGTAGCCCTAAAGGTTAGTTCTCAAGGTGAAAAAAGACATCGTAATTAATGTTAAAGCCCACAATGGCTTTTTCCTATTTTCGTTTGCTCATCCAAAGCAGTTAAATGGATAACAATATTATAGTCTATCTCCTCATCGCTCTGGCTTACTTCTATAGCCTTAGTAAACTTTTCCCTGCCGCCGGTAGAAAAACCTGGGAAGCATTGGTTCCAGGCTATAATATCTGGATTTGGCTCAAGATCACTAAAAAACCATGGTGGTACACCCTCTTACTGATCTTTCCTGGTGTAAATGTCCTGGTGCTGATGTTCATGAGCGTAAATTTAAGTACGGCTTTTGGTAAAAGAAGTGCTCAGGATGTTTTTCTATCTGCATTCTTCCCATTTATCTACCTGCCTTACATCGCTTCGAAGTCTCCTGAATATATCGGGCCAATTGATAAATCAAAACGCGAAAAGATATGGTGGAGAGAATGGCGTGATGCAATATTATTTGCGGTGATCGCCGCAAGCCTGATCAGAACCTATGCGATCGAGGCTTATACCATCCCAACCTCATCAATGGAAAAAACACTTCTCATTGGTGATTATTTGTTCGTCAGCAAAATGGCTTACGGTCCAAAAGTTCCAATGACCCCATTATCCTTTCCTTTTTCTCATCATTCTCTTCCTTTCACCAATAACAGCACGAGGAGTTATCTGGAGTGGATCAAGCTCCCTTATTTCCGTTTGCCCGGCTTTGGAAATGTAGAACGAAACGATGTGGTGGTATTTAACTATCCCGAAGGAGATACAGTAGACATTGAATTTCAATCGAACAAGAGTTATCAGGCGATGATCCGCGAGCAAGCATATCAAATGCAGCTTCGCGATGAGTACATGAAAAAGGCGATCAAGAGTCGGGCGGAGTATCTTGATCTTTCAAAAGCCACTATTCGCTCTTCCAGAGAGCTTACGGTTCGACCCGTGGATAAGCGAGAGAATTATATCAAGCGCTGCGTGGCCGTTCCAGGGGATAAACTTGAGGTTAAAAAAGGCATCCTCTATGTAAATGATGAGATCGCTTATATCCCACCAGAATTTCAGTATAACTTCTTTGTTCTTACCGATGAGTTCCTGAACAAGAATACCATGAAGTCAAAGTTTGACATCAATTTTCAGGACTTGAGAAAGATCCCTGAGAACCCGGGTTATATCGTTCCTTTAACGCTTGACGTTTATAAAGAGATCCAGAAATTTCCTGTAATCAAGGATGTCAAGCCTTTCATTAACAAAAAGAGTTTTGACGACCCTACGTACCGTATATTTCCAAATACGCCGGAATACGACTGGACTGAAGATTTCTTTGGGCCGATAGAGATTCCAAAAGAAGGTCAGAGTATTCAACTCAACCTGGAAAACCTTCCACTCTACAAAAGACTCATTACCGTTTATGAAGGAAACGATCTGAGAGTGGAAGATGGGAAGATCCTGATCAATGATGAGACAGTCAACTCATATACTCCCAAAATGAACTACTACTGGATGATGGGTGACAACAGACATAATTCGGCCGACTCAAGGTTCTGGGGTTTCGTTCCAGAAGACCACATAGTGGGTCGCGCAAGCTTTATTTGGTTATCTATTGACCCTGAGATCGGTTTGTTTGATGGTGCCATCAGATGGGGAAGAATGTTCAGTAGTATTGAGTAAACTTCAGGTTTTTTCATCTTGTTACCTAGCCCCAATAGAATGGTATGCCTTTTTTCTTTCGGCTGAAAATGTGGCAGTCGATATTCATGAGAATTTTGTAAAACAATCTTACCGAAGTCGCGCTGAGATCATTGGTCCACAAGGCAGACAAAAGCTCATTGTTCCAGTAAACCGGCAAGCAAAAACTGCGGTATGCAAAACTCCCATTGCCAACAATTTCCCCTGGAAAAGAGAACATTTAAGGAGTCTTGAAGCAGCCTATCGCAGTTCACCCTACTTTGAGTATTACGAGTTAGATTTCAAAGAAGCCTTTGAACAGGACTATCGGTATTTGTCACAACTCAACCTGAGTCTACACAATCTGGTCTTAAAGCTGCTCAATGTCTCTGCGAATTTCTCGATCAGCGAGACTTACGTCGACTCAGCTACGGTTGATCTCCGGGATCGGATAAACCCAAAGAAAGGCCCGCTGATTTCTCAGCACCCTTCGTACCATCAAGTGTTTCAGGAGCG
>CBFHWY010000086.1:0-10922 GCA_965659675.1 Salibacteraceae bacterium
TGAAGTTGAGACTTTCCTGATGCTCCCAGGGTGGTGACGGAAGTCAAATAATATGAGCTGGCAATTCCTACACTTCCATGGCTTGGAGTGGTGCATTGAGAAAATGAGATTGAATGGCTCATGCTTGCGACAACGAGCAGAAGCAAGACTAATGGACTTAATTTCATAACTAAAGGCGAGAATAATGCACTAATTTATAACACGCTAGCTCAATATGAAAAAGTTTTTTCACCTCATCGATGAATTGCGATAAAACCCGAGCTTCAATCCAAAAAAAACCCCGATCACTCGGGGTTTAAAATTCATATTATAGAATCTTTATTAATCCTCTAGCTCAGCCAAATATCGCTCTGCATCCAACGCTGCCATACATCCAGTTCCTGCAGCAGTTACAGCTTGTCGATACACCTTATCGGCCGCATCTCCTGAAACAAAAACTCCAGGGACATTGGTTTTAGCGGTACCAGAAACAGGCTTGATGTATCCCACCTCATCCATATCCAGCCATTCTTTGAAAATATCGGTATTTGGCTTGTGACCGATCGCCACAAAAAAGCCTCCCACTGGAATGGTCTTTTCTTCACCGGTTTGGTTATTGAACACATCAATTGACTCTACGACCTGATCACCATTGATGTCTTTTACCTCATGGTGGAACATCACCTCAATGTTCTCCGTTTTCTCAATTCTGTGTACCATGGCTTTCGAAGCTCTGAAATGATCCTTTCTAACGAGCATGTAAACCTTCTTACAAAGCTTTGCCAAATAGGTAGCTTCTTCTGCCGCAGTATCACCTCCACCTACGATGGCAACTTCCTGCCCCCGGTAAAAGAAACCATCACATACTGCGCAGGCAGAAACCCCTCCGCCATTATCTCTAAATTTCTTTTCGCTTTCTAAGCCCAACCACTTCGCAGAGGCTCCGGTAGAGATGATCACTGAGTCTGCGGTGAGGGTTTTATTTCCTTCGACCACCACTTTGTGTTTCGGACCGCTAAAATCTACCTCTGTCACCCATCCCGTGCGTACATCAGCATCAAAGCGAACGGCTTGTTTTTTCAGATCTTCCATCATTTGCGGACCGTTTATACCATCGGGATAACCTGGGAAATTATCAACGTCGGTTGTTTCGGTCAGCTGCCCACCAGGTTGCATTCCTTCATAAAGCACAGGCTTAAGGTCTGCCCTTGCCGCATAAATTGCCGCAGTATACCCAGCTGGTCCACTTCCAATAATTAAACACTTAACATGTTCCACCTCTTCACTCATATCACTATATTTAAGCACGCAAATTTAGATTCAATATTCAAATAAAAAGTAGCCTGGGTTACTGAACATTGATTTATCAATTCTGTTTCAATATAAAGATCAGATATTATGGTGTTTAAGGAAATAAATGTTTTGGATGAATTGGTCAGGGAAGAATCAAAACGAGGCGAGGAGTCTGCCGTTGATTTCGCCAATGACATCCTGAATGCTGAAAAAAGTCAGGAAGAACGGATCAGCAATGATATTCGAAATGGTCAAAGCAGTGATAAACTGCATATCGAAGAATCAAATTACCAGATCTTCACCGAAGAGAGCATTCGAAATATTTGCATCAAGTACAGACTTCGCTTTTTGGATTCCAAACTTTTTAAAGGTGAGATTCCGTACGAGGCAATTCAAAAAACCAAAGAATTAGAGAAAGATCTGGGGACTGAGTTGAGAAACTTCAAGATCATCGCCCCCGCATCCAGATTTTCACTTAAAGACAGCACTAAGGACCCAATTCTTGTGGCTCAAACCAAAAGTGGGAACTATCTCTTTATTCACAAATGGGGGAATGATATGGAGTGGTATCAGAAGCTGATAAACTTCCCTTTTAGTAATATACAGAACCTGGCAATAAGTTCTGTTGCCCTGGCAATAGTGCTCACTTTATTGGTGCCAGCGTCTGTAACACCTGATTTTTATAGCAGAACAGCGGCTTTAATGATCATGCACAAGATGATGATCTTATGCGCACTTACTGGATTGATATTCTCAGCATCACTAGCTTTGGGCATCATTTTCTCAAAAGACTTTAGTGACGATGTTTGGAATGACAAGTATTTCAATTAATGGTTTCGATTTAGAATTAAAAGGACGAGCCCTGGCAATTTTTGCAGGGCTTTTCTTTTTTTCTGCCTGTAATACGGAAAAGAGTGGACCTTGCGACTGGGACATCCTACGAGTTGAAGCCCAGGTAAGCGACATATTCGCTTACGATGTTAATGAGGATGGAGATAGTCTCTATCATGTTGCCCTGAACTTTGACGGAAGCTCCTATGCTGATCAAACTCAGTATATGGACGAGCTCAGGAATATGGAGTTCACAAAAGAGGTGGTTGAAAAGAATCGGATCAGGATCGGAGGAATTTACAAGGCCACGGTAAGTGAGATCAAAAGTGGAAATTGCAAATCGCCGGTATTAAGTTTCGACGCTAAGATCAGACCTTAGAATGATGAAGTTCCTTACTTTGGTGGACTAATGAGTCCACTTTCTTCAAATATTCATCTTCCCAAACGCCATGCGCTTAAGTCACTGGATCATTATTTGAGCGGTATTCGAAATGGAGATATCTCTATTTTGGGTCAGGGAATCACCTTACTGGAAAGTAAGCTCCCAGCCCATCGAGAAAGAGCCCTTGAGCTGGTTGATGCTTGTCTTGAATTCTCTGGAAAAAGCAAACGAATTGGCATAACAGGGGTTCCAGGGGTTGGAAAGAGTACCTTCATTGAAGCTTTTGGGAACTACCTCATCGACCTGGGTCATAAACCTGCGGTGCTTGCCGTTGACCCGAGTTCTTCCATCACCAAAGGCAGTATTCTGGGTGATAAGACCAGAATGGAGAAATTGTCAAAATCGAAGGAGGCTTTCATCAGACCATCCCCAAGTATGGGATCATTGGGAGGAGTATCGAGAGCTACCCGCGAAAGCATCATATTGTGTGAGGCAGCCGGTTTCGATGTCATCCTCGTTGAAACCGTTGGAGTTGGACAATCCGAAACGGAGGTGCATTCCATGGTTGATTTTTTTCTGCTTTTGATGTTAGCTAATGCAGGCGATGAATTACAAGGCATCAAACGTGGGATCATGGAAATGGCCGATCTCATTGTGATCAATAAGGCAGATGGTAAGAACCTGGATGCTTCCAAACGAGCCAGGAGAGAGTACAAAAATGCACTTCACCTTTTTCCACCTCATGAATATGGATGGACCCCAGGGGTGAGTTTGTGTTCCAGCACAGAAAAAACTGGTATCGATAAAGTCTGGAAGAAGGTTTGCGACTATTTTGACCTACTCAATGAAAAAGGAATCTTTGAGGCCAGCAGGAATCAACAACTTCTTTCCTGGTTTGGATCAGCCATAGATCAGCAGTTATCAGACTTATTGTTGCAACA
The DNA here is from genome assembly GCA_965659675.1 of Salibacteraceae bacterium. Classification (GTDB taxonomy): domain Bacteria; phylum Bacteroidota; class Bacteroidia; order Flavobacteriales_G; family Salibacteraceae; genus CBFHWY01. Next base: position 3,427 of record CBFHWY010000086.1, read on the forward strand.
TAAGAATTATGAGGAGACGCTAAATGAGCTTCAGCATAAGGTTCGAAATAAAGAGATAAGTCCGAGTTCTGCAGCTGCCTCGCTTGTGAGCAAGCTTCTTCCCTAAAACAATCTTTTTACCTCGTCTTTGAGATAGCTAATGGCGGTGTTGGTAGGAAGTCCATCTGCTTTTTCAACAGCATCTACCATACGCCTCGACATCTGCAAACTACTATCAGTAGGTTCACCATCATGCAGGGCAATATTGCAAAGCTTCACAATATTGTTCTTCGCATTGGTCACCATATTCCAGGCTCCATTGGAGACATACATCTGCTGAGTAATATTATGCTCGTATTCATCTCGGATGGTTTTAAGGAGTCGCACATGAAACTCTTTTGCACTCAAGCCGTCTTTGTGAACTCTGAGGATCAGCGACTCAGGATTGATCCTTTCCATGAACAGCACAAGCCGCTCATAAGCCTGAAGTCGGACCGGCGTGACAAGGTTGGCGTTTTCTTTGCGCACCTCAAGCTGGCGCTTTTTCGCTTCGTTGGCAAAGAACTGTTTTAGAACATAGTAAACCGCAATTAACACAAGCACTGCAGGTAATATGATCTTTAATACTTCCCAAAAGGTATCCATCCGATTCAATTTTGAAAAACCAAAGATAGCTGAAGTCAATTCATGTTGAGGCAATTATGTTATACCCTTTTGTTCCCCTTGATTTAATAGGAATGCCGAGCAAACAATTAGACAGTTCCACTCAGAATCTACTTCTGTAGACTGATAGAATCTAATCCAACTCAATATGAACGGTATCTATAAAGGGGAAGCCAGATTGGCGGAATCTTAAATCATTGTAATAGTCAGGTATAGAATCAAATCTTGTCCAGTAAAATGCTTTTTTATAATCTTCCATTGTTCTTCCCCAAATGATTGCTGAGGTTGGTTCAATTCCTTCAACAGATTGACCTAAATTGCCTTTCCAATTGTGTGAGATTTCACAGAACGACCTTGAGTCTTCAATAACTTTTCCGGCCACTCCAAACCTTGTATAATTTGTTAGATCAACATTTAAATAAACCCTTCGGTTTGGAGAAGAAAAAAATAAAGTGTCCCCAAAATTGTTCGAATTAGATTGAATGATGAGTCTAGTTCTTGAAATAGGCGTTATCGCAATGGAACGTTCAAGGTCCTGATTGAGATTTATCCCTTGCAACATTGGTTTTGAAACAACCGCCTGGTTGTTTTCTCTTTTGCTGGCATCTTGCTGTATTGCAAGAAAGCCCTCTTTTTTAGATGAAAATTTGGAGTATTTAAATTTAAAATATCCATCACCTTCAGTCACATAACGATCCACTGTTTCCTGTGCAACCCATTCATTTCGAGAATTAACTTCATAATACACTAGCTCTAAAGGAAAGTCTTGAACTGCTTCAAATTCATAATCCTCAAAAAGTTGTCCTTCAATGACGTACTTTTTTGCTACAGGATTGTTAAAACGCTTTTCACAGGAAATCAATAGTACTGAAGCGAGAACAATAAACGATATTACTTTAATCCAAGTCAATGTGAACTGTATCTATGAAAGGGAAGCCTTTGGGTTTAACCCATAATTTATTATAGTCGTCGGCAATACTATCAATTCTGTGTCCATTTTTAGCTAGATAAAAATCATCTGACCCAAGCCCCCAATAGATAACGGAGTTCTGATCAGAATAAGTTATTTTACTATCCCAAATTAATCTTGATTGTAAGACACACTCACCTTCTGGAGCGAATCTTGACAAGGGCTTTTGGTTGTAACCAATTTGGTTAATATTTCTTAACCCTCCCCCACCAACAAAAAGTGTATCTACTATAAATCCGTTCCATCTTAAAATTAAATCTACTCTGGCAATAGGGTTAAATGTTAAATCCCGATTCAACTCAAAATTCAAAGGTATATTCTCAAGGAAAGGTAGTGATTTAAACGCCTGACCATCCTTCAAGCCACTTTCATCTTGTATGATGGCCAAAAAACCGTTCTTTGATTTAGAAAACTTCGAATATTTGAATTCAAAGTAACCGTCTTTATCAGTTATCGTTTTTTCAATCGTTCTTTCATTAATCCATTCATCCCTCTGGTTTAACTCATAATATATTAGCTCTAAAGGATACTCTGTGATACTCGGAGCACTGTAATCTTCAAACAAGGTTCCACGTATGACATACTTTTTAGCTACTGGGTTGTTTATTCTCTCCCCACAGCCAAACAATGCTAAGAGAAAAATAGAATATTTCAAGAGTGAACCAATCCGAAAGCTCATAACTTAATCACTTTGAAGTTAGAAATATGATTTTTATGATGAAGCTGCAATAAATATATCCCAGAAGGAATGTCTTCCAAGGATATCTTGTTGATCTCAGGTGGCGCTTCCATGCTCTTAACTATCGTGCCATCTCCATTAAATAAAACATACTTCTTTATTTCATCAGCACTTGTAACATATAAATTGTTACTAGTTGGATTCGGATAGATCGTGAGATTAATTAAGTTGTGATTCGCCTCGCTGCTTAGTAACGGTTTCTGAAGTATAAATTCTTCACTGTAGTCAAAAGGACATACAGCAATAAACTGCTGCAAACTATCCAATGTTGCACCAGAGTCCAATATCATCGAAGCATCGGTCTCTAGATTCTGGCCATACCTCAGAGTTAAAGAGTCAGCAATTTGAAATCTGAATGAGTCATTTCTTGAGATGATTCCGTTATTTGGAGCTAAATTAGCTATGAAGACAGGAATATCTCTACTAGGAAACTGAGTGGGATATTCATAAAATGGATTTATTTCCGTCCCTATACTAACATCGATTGCTGCGCTAAACTTTGCCCTTCTCTGAATAGTGAAGTTCTCAATAAATAGAGTATCATCTCCTACCTCTAAATTCAGAATTCTTGCGACCTTTCCATTTGAAAGACTATCTGGGAGAAGATAATTCTCAAGTTGACCATGCCAAAGATGATCATCAACCTCAGGTAACATTCCCATGATGACATCAAAAGGTGTATCGTCGAAGGTAGCTTCAAGATCTGCGTTATAATCTCTATCAAAATCTACTACATTGCCATTTCGAAAATTCTGGTAAAAATCGTCGTCCATCATAGCACTACCAACCGGTCCAAAATTCATGACCAGGCCATCTGAAAAAATATCAGTTCTGGAGGTGACTGGGTTTAATAAAAAACTAAACCTTCCATCAATTGAACATTCTCCAGTAGCTATATTTATCAAATTTAGTGCTAAATTCATATGGCCTTTTTTCGAGCGCCATATTATGCCATCTCCGTCCCCAATTTTGCCTCCATTCCTTGAACAAACTGGCTCTAAATCGACCCCATTTCTTGTTGATGTAGTCGTGTTTGTCACAAGGTTAATTTCAATCCACGGCAGAATTAGAAAAGGAGGCACATTAACCCATATTAGATTAAGAGTTGGAAATGTAAATGCTCTTCGAAAATCGGTTAAAGTACCGCTCCCATTTGGGTTCAAGAACAACTCCTGATCACGCTCAAAAAAATTAAACTCTAATCCTAAAATAGTCGTAATCCAGTCCCTAGAGGTACTTTCTAAGAACAATGCTCCATCAGCCATATTTTGCTGGCCAGCAATTGGTGAAAACTGTCTTTCTCCTGTGAGCATGCCATTAACCACCGCCACATTCTTACAAAACTCAGGAAAACCCATGTGATTGGGCTTCATTCCTCTAAGGCTGTCATGCACATCAAACCAAACTTGATCCGGTCCATAAGTATTGTTGTTCTCTGTCAAAACATGGTATAGTGTGTTTTCTCTAAATCCTCTCGATTCAATCACTTCCATCAAGAAATTAGCATCCCAACTTGCCACCTTGAAACTGGGAAGTACACTTGCTATTTCGAAGGCCATATGTTGTATTGAAAGTGGAACATTATCTCCCACATGTGGTCCCTCTTGGCTAATGAATAATCTTGTTTTATGCAACTGATCAACATCACAAGGATTGCCTCCAGGGAACTCTTCTGCCCATTCCTCCGTTTCCATTAAAGCAAGTGCAAATTGAGCTACTCTTGCACCATATGAGGTACCCATAACCACAAACTGCTCATCGTTCCCACTTGTTTTGCATTTCAGGTCATCAATGAACTCTGCTAACTCCCAACCTTTAGTGATTACTGATTCTCTTGTAGAGGAATAATCCAAAACTACAATGCTATAGCCATGATTTCTTAGGTCTGCCAGTCCAGACCTCCGCATTTTTTTATCATACCATTTGGCGATTTTCTTTTTAATTTTTCTATCGCTTGGATTTAACAATGGTTCACTAAGAACATCATCAAATCCGCCACATAATATGAATAGCTTATCCTCAGTCCAATCGTTTGACCCACAAGCTTCATACACTCCATATCGCAACCCACTGAAACTGCCCCATAAATCGGGTTTTTCTCTTTTCTTACGTCTTTTATTGGCATGCCAGGCTCTTGATCTTGCTATAGTATCTTCATCATACTCCACATAAACAGAAATCACATGAGCACCTGAATCGGTATAGTTGCACGAAATTGTGCTCGGACTGGTAAAGTCAACCTGACGAATACCTATAGAATCGTTAAAATCTACGTATACTGTTGTGTTAGGGTGAGATAAAATTGCCTTTGAATTTGAATCTAGAAGGTTTAAGCTAGTGTCTATTGCAAAATCAATATCCCCAAAGTAAGACTCAGTAATCATCGGCACAACTTGAAATACCTGTTTTTTCACCAATGGCTCATTTGTTCTTCCAACCAGGTCAAAAATCTCATTGCTTGAAGTATCGTAGGAGAAATAATTGGTGTCCAATAGAATGCTATCCCATTTGGTCTTTGCATAATCTACATATACCATAACGAGAGGAATGGAGTCTTCGTCATAGTTGACATCCACTGACTTTAACAAGGTATCAACCTTGTCCATCTTGTTGGTGTCATATTGCATGTAGTAGAGCTCTTCATACAAAACTCCTATTCCATATCTATTTAAAGTATCCTCACCTGTTGTTGTGTAATAACTGGTATCACTGAAGTGAACGCTCATCTCCCACAAGTAATTTACATAATTCTCTTGAGGCTGAACATTATAAAGTAAGGTACGCAACTGCTTTTGAAAATCACCGAGTTGTCCTGAACCTATGCTCTGAGCTTGAGCTTGGTTAATCAGAGAGAGAATCAAGGCTACTTTGAGAAATGGTTTGATCATGATTATTTTAGTTTGATTTAGCTCAAATCTAAAAAAATAAAGTATAATTTATTGATTTTCTATTTGTTAATTATGGTTTAACATCCATAAAACATAGGTTCAACCATTGTTAATTTGATCCATTCCTATTCAAGTTATCTCTGCCATGTATTCACTTCAAGACTAATCACCCTGCCTTTTAGCAAATTCTTACTTTTGCCCCTCAACTGAAGCGCTGTGGACTTTCTCTCCGACAAGATCAAGAACCTTCCCGAATCACAAACCATTGCTATGGCTACAAAAAGCCGCCAAATGCAGGAATCTGGGATCGACGTGATCAACCTCAGTTTGGGAGAACCAGACTTTAACACACCCGACTTTGTGAAGGATGCCGCCAAATTGGCCATCGATAATAACTTTACCTCCTATCCTCCCGTTCCAGGTTACTTAAGTCTTCGTCAGGCCATCGCTAAAAAATTCAAAAGAGACAATGAGCTCGATTATGCACCAGACCAGATCGTAGTGAGTACCGGTGCAAAACAAAGCATCATGAATGTGGTGCTCAGTCTGGTGAACCCTGGAGATGAAGTGATCATCCCTGCCCCCTACTGGGTTAGCTATATGGCGATGGTGAAAATGGCTGGCGCCACACCTGTTGTCATAGAATGTGGTATTGAAGATGACTACAAGCTCAATGCCTCCAGGCTCTCTGAATATATCAATGAAAAAACCAGGCTGATCATCTACAGTTCTCCCTGCAATCCGTCAGGTTCTGTTTACAGCTCAGCAGAGTTGGATGCACTGGCAGAAGAGATCAGCAAACACGAAGGATTATTTGTGATCTCTGATGAGATCTATGAGCATATTCTTTTTGAAGGAAATCACGATAGTCTGGCAAGCAGACCTGAACTATACGATCAGGTCATTACCGTAAATGGAGTTTCAAAGGCTTTTGCCATGACAGGTTGGCGAATTGGCTATATCGGTGCTCCACAGTGGATCGCCAAGGCCTGCACCAAAATGCAGGGGCAATTTACCTCGGGCGCTTCAGGAATCTCACAAAAAGCTGCTGAAGCTGCAGTTCAGGCAGATCCTGAGGTTACCCATCACATGAGAGAGGCTTTCCGAAGGCGAAGATCACTGCTACTCGATCGACTGTCAAAGATTCCAGGCTTCAAATTGAATGAACCTAAAGGTGCTTTTTATCTCTTCCCGGAGATCAGCGATCTATTGGGTAAAACATACCGAGGTGTGAAAGTGAATACAAGCACTGAACTCTGCATGTATTTATTGGAAGAAGCTAAAGTGGCCATCGTAACAGGCGAGGCATTTGGAAGTCCAAATTGTGTGCGTTTTAGTTATGCCACTTCCGACGAGCTATTGAATAAGGCCTGCGACAGAATTGAAGCGGCACTAAAATCTGACTAATTGGACATTCATTATTTCAACGATCTGTTTGAGCGTTTTGAGCATAAGCGCATTGTGATCCTCGGAGACGCTATGATCGACTCTTATCTCAGGGGGAAAGTGGAGCGCATATCGCCTGAGGCCCCTGTTCCGATTTTGGATATCAAGAATCGAGAGAATCGACTTGGAGGGGCAGCCAATGTAGCACTCAACATTCAAGCACTGGGTGCCGAGGCAATACTTTGCTCAGCTATAGGCGACGATCAGAATGCCTCAGATTTTATGGACCTAATGTCCGAGGCAAAGCTCGATACAGCTTTGATCCATACCGTCAAAGACCGAAAAACGAGTATCAAACACCGATTGATCGCAGGCACCCAACAACTCATGCGCGTAGATGAAGAAGATCGCAAACAAGTGGAAAGATCGGTAGAAACAGAGATCTTAAATGGACTTGAGCAGCTTTTTCAAGATCGGGTGATCGATGCGCTGATCATTCAAGACTACAACAAAGGTCTGCTGAGTAGTGAACTCAATCACAAAGTGATCGCGCTGTGCAAGGAGCATGAGGTATTTGTAGCTGTTGACCCCAAAAAAGAGAACTTCCTGTCCTTTAAGAACTGTGATCTCTTTAAGCCTAATCTCAAAGAATTACGTGAAGGCCTCAACCTCGCCCTTGAGGTCTTAGATCGAAATAGCCTGGACGAGGCGGCCAATGAGCTGATGGATCAAATGAATTGCAAGCAGGTGATGGTTACCCTGGGCGATAAGGGCGTTTATGGCAATGACCGTAGATCATCTTTTGTCGTTTCTGCCAAGGTGCGCGATATTGCTGATGTTTCTGGTGCAGGAGATACGGTCATTTCTGTAG
>CBFHWY010000087.1:0-10782 GCA_965659675.1 Salibacteraceae bacterium
AAGTAATCTCTATATTAGCTATGACTCAAGGAAAAAGAATTGGATTAAAAGAATGACACACTTAAATGAACACTCCCGATTTTAATCAAAGTTTATTGCTTCCCTTGAATGTCCTCTCTATTTCTAACCCCCTGACCTCTAGCCTCTAGCCTCTAAATCCTAGGAGCTATGCCCTAATCCCTATTCTCTATTAACAAGTCCCATCTTATTCAAAAGAAAGGTGGCATTCATGTTTTGACAAATACCATCACGAAGCTTATAGTCAAAGTGCAATTCGTTATTCTTGATCTCCACATCAAAAGACAGGTTTCTCACAGCGCTTTTGTTCTGTTCTTCCAGTTCGCATAAACTCAGATCGTGGGTGGCTATGATCCCGTGGATCTTTCGGGAGAGGATATTCTCAACAAAAAGTGCAGAACCCTCTGCCTTGTCTTTAGAGTTTGTTCCTTTCAGGATCTCATCAAGGATGATGAAAAGTTCCTCTTCTCTTTCAGAATAATCGAGCAAAGACTTTAACCTCTTCAATTCTGCATAGAAATACGATTCATTTGACTGAAGCGAATCACTGGTGCGCATTGATGAATAGAGAGGAAGGGGACGTATGCTCAAATTCTTTGCACAAACTGGGGCACCTGCAGAAGCTAAGATCATATTAGAGCCTAATGCTCTAAGAAAAGTGCTTTTTCCGGCCATATTTGCTCCTGTGAGAATCACAAAACGACTTGGGGAGACCATCTTAAAGTCATTGTCAACTCGACTCAATGGGTCGAGCAATACATGGCCCAAATGGTCGGCTTCAATGATCTTATTCTTTTCTTCAAGAATTTCAGGGAATTCAAGGTCTGGACGATTGTAGTTCAAAAAGGACAATGAGTTCATTGCCTCAAAACTTCCGATCACATCAAACCATTTCGGTACAATTCTAGCGTTCTCTTCTTTCCACTTTTGCAGTTTTAGCGCATACCTTACATCCCACAGCAAAAGCACATTAAGTACCAGAGCTCCTACTACATTATTTCTATTGTCCAGAGATTCACTGATCTTCCGAAGATCTTTAAATGCAGCGGCGGCAGACATCAATTCATTTGACAGGCTTTTTGCTTCTGAACTCAATAGCTCACTTTTCCATGACTCAGATTCGATCTTCAATATCAATCGATAGTACTTGCTAAGCGTTGCTTTAAATTGACTGAGCATCTGATACTCCTTATTCATCGCCTTCAGCTTTGAACCCACTACCGTTAGCGGAATAAAGGAGTAGAGAAAAAAGAAGGTCCATGGCATTCGTCCCATCATAGATAGCGCGAGCAATGCAATCGACAAAACGGGAAGTGACTTGAGCATCGTAGTATAAAACACACCTGAATATGCTGCGTAGGGAGTTTTTAGCCACTCGAGTATAGCCTGTTTTTCCTGAGGGTCACTTTCGGTTAAACGACCACTAGCATAAAAATCTTCGGACCAGGCTCTTTTCTCATGAAGCTCTTTCACCGCTTCTTGCCGATCCAGGATCTGTTCTTTTGAAACTTTGGTTTCCGACAATAAAGCAGCTAATTGATCAGACCCAAACCTACTGGTGCTTCTGTTCAGATATTGAAAGATGCTTCCATTTCCAAATAGATCCAGATCTGCAGCATAGGGATGTTCATGCTTAAGATGTTCCTGACCTGAGGGATAGTGGTCGTATGACAATTCCAGGGCCGACAATTCATCCCTGAAAACGTTTAATCTGGCCAGGGAAAAACGATATTCCTCCTGTTTACGCACATGTCTCCTGATACTCACTAAAAAGGCCACAAAGAAGACTACCGCCGGAATGAACCAGAGGTTCTCAGATTGTGAGATCGCTAGAATCAACGATCCGAGTAAAAGAATGAACAGGGCCACTCTCGACCAGGAAAGGACCCTCATCGAACTTTGTAGCGCCGACATCTCCTGATGTGCCTCTTGCTCCTTAGCGAGGTAGTATGAACGAATGGGATCTCTCAATTTAGTCTTCCCTCCAATCTGTGATCTCTCTGACCTGTTTTCTCACTGGCTTTCTGGGCCAGTCAATCTCCGGGTATCCAACATAAAAGAAGCCGAGCACCTTATCTTCATCTCCAAAGCCAAGGTATTCCCTCATTTTTGGGTGATATGTCATACCGCCGGAACCCCAGTAAGCTGCTAATCCAAAGGCAGTAGCTGTTAGGTGCATATTTTGAACAGCACAAGCCACGGCAGCTAGCTCTTCCTGCTCTGGAACACTTTTCTTTTCATCGCGCTTCATCACAATTCCAATAACTGCTGAAGAGCGATCAGCATTGTTTTTGATCTTGTCGTACTTCAATTGGCTAAACTCATCACCTATTTCAGCTTTGTAGAGCTCAGCATGGAATTCAGCGAATTTATTTTTGCCCTCATTCATGAACACCACAAAACGCCAGGGTTCTGTAAGCTTATGACTCGGAGCCCAACGGGCATTTTCTATCATTACCTGGATCTGCTCCTTATGCACTTTACGCTCAGAAAATTGTTTTGGATAGATGGATCTGCGGTTGCGGATCACTTCATTGATTTCACTTAGACTAAATTTCATGATGATTAAACTTCTGTGATAAATTAAAGTTTTAAGATTCTATTCAGCATGGCCTGATCAAGATCATGAGCGAATGGTCCAGAGTGTGAATTGAAGTTCAGTCCCCGCTCTTTAAGATCGGCATAAAGCGACCGAATTCTATTTTCACCAAAGAACTCATCTTGTTCACCAAAAACATATTCGATCTTTTGATCTTGCCAAAATTGAGCCTTTTCTGATAGATGAAGGTCTGGAGGGAAATTACCTGCCCAAAAAATGACATCCCTAAACTCATGCTCACTTTGATGGAGCCAACGGGCTGCTGTAGCTATTCCCTGCGAAAAGGCTAAAAGCACACTGTTTTCAGGTTCTATGTCCACTTCATTTAAAAGAAGATCCAGATAATCCTTTTGCTCCTGGATATCGTTGAGTCGATCCTCTTTGGTCATCCATGAAGCTCCTACTCTTCCGCTAAATCCTTCCAGGTAAAAGCGGTGCAGGCCTTCAGGTACCACAATTCGAAAGTGCTCAGATAGAAAACTGAATTTTCTGGAAAAGAATCGCCCCAATTGTCCGTAGCCGTGTAAGGCCAAAAGAACAGGCTTATCTGGCGAACCAGCAGTATAAACCCTTTGAGCGCGTGGAACAATGATCCGCGCTTCCTCGATATTCATTATAGCATTCGCTTAAGTGCTTCTACGCTAGCGCTGATACCGGCATCGATCTGGCTAATTGAAGCTTCCATCATATAGCAGGGAGATGTAATGATCTTATTTTGATCATCCACACTTAGTTCCTCTACCCTTTTATGTTCTGGCATTGCTCCAAGGCTCTCCATTCCTCCTGAAATTGCCGCAATGTCATAGGGCGACTCGGCCGCTGTTGTTCCCACGGTAAGCTTCTCTTTCAGGTCCATTCCCTCAAGCGCTTTTGAGATCACTGTAGGTGACATACACAAAGCAAGGATAGGCTTAGCGGCCTTTACAAATGCTCTGATACTCTTCCTTATATCCCTATTGATCTCCCCTTCCGGACCTTCAAATGCCCATTTTGTCCAATTCTTCGCTGCGCCGAATCCTCCGGGCATCACAAGTCCATCGTAGTGTTCCACAGAAAGTGATTGGATATCATCCACAGCTCCCCTCGCAATGCGTGCGGACTCAACAAGCACATTGCGCTTCTCATCCATTTCTTCCCCATTAAGGTGATTGATGACGTGATGCTGCTCAATGTTTGGAGCAAAACAGTGGTATTCAATACCTGCCTTATCAAGCGCCAATAATGTTAGTACCGACTCGTGTATCTCACTGCCATCATAAACACCACTTCCAGATAATAGTACTGCTACCTTTTTACTCATCTTGCGTCTATTTGATGTTCAACAATTCTGATACGATATCTTCTGTTTTAATTCCTTCCGCTTCTGCTTTGTAGTTTCTAACGATCCGATGTCTTAAGATCGGTAATGCCACTGCCTGAACGTCTTCAATATCCGGAGCATACTTTCCATTGAGCATCGCGTGGCATTTGGCTCCTATCACTAAATATTGTGATGCTCGTGGCCCCGCGCCCCACGAAAGGTATTCTTTCACAGTTTCAGGCGCATTGGGATTATCATAGCGAGTCATGCTTGCCAGGTTCACCGCATACTTCAAGACATTATCCGTTACCGGAATACGTCGCACCAGCTTTTGATAAAAGAGAATTTCATCGGCATGCATGATCTCCTTTAAGCTAACCGACGATTCGGTGGTTGTGGCCTTTACCACTTCATACTCCTCTTCGAGGCTTGGGTAGTGTACCCAAATATTGAACATGAAGCGATCCAATTGTGCTTCTGGCAAAGGGTAGGTTCCTTCCTGCTCAATGGGGTTTTGGGTTGCCAGCACAAAAAATGGTTGCGGAAGGTCGTAACTGTGACCTGCAGCCGTCACTCTTTTTTCCTGCATTGCTTCAAGCAAGGCAGATTGTGTTTTTGGTGGTGTTCTGTTGATTTCATCTGCAAGGATGATATTGGAGAATATCGGTCCTTTCACAAACTTGAATTGTCTACTCTCATCCAGGATCTCTGCTCCAACAATATCGGATGGCATGAGGTCTGGTGTGAACTGGATCCTACTGAAACTTAGACCCAGTGTTTTGGCGATGGTATTTACCAGAAGGGTCTTTGCCAAACCAGGAACACCCAGCAGTAGACTATGTCCACCACTAAAGATGGATATAAGCACCTCATCCACTACTTGCCTTTGTCCAATGATGACCTTAGCGATCTCAGACTGTAGTGCCCCAAACTGTTTTACAAAGTGATCTACCGCTTCTTTATCGGATGAAAATTCCATTTAGTTCGTGTTTATTTTCCAATCGTACTTAAAATCACAGGTTTTGTATTCATCGTCGATTCGAATGTAAAAGTCTTCAGCTTTCTGTCCAACCCAATCCACCAGAGAATTGTTTTGCTTTTCAGCTTGAGCTACCGTGGAGATCCGCTGGTAATCCATCTTAAGATTAGCGCGATGAGGTTCAGTGTATGAGATCAATTTGATGATCCGGTATCCTTTTGAACCATCACTTAGTTGGGCAACCTCTGCTTCACTCATATCGCCCTCCTTCATGTTCTCCACTACGATAAAGAGGCCTGGATCGATCTGCGAGATCTGGTCCATCTCGAACTGACTCGAGCCTGTCATGGCATTGGTGATCAACCCTCCGTTGTATTTCGTGTCTTTGTCATCAGAAAAAAGCTTGGCAGCAGTCTCAAAATCCAGGGTATCCACCTGCTTGATCAGGTCTGCGATACTATCAACTTCAATTTTTGCCTTGATCATATCGGAGGTTTGCACTTTTGGCGACAGCAGAATATGGGCTAAATTCATCTCTTGCCCTCGTCTGTCTAGCGCTTTGATCAGATGAAAGCCAAATTGAGTTTCCACGATCTCCGATACTTCTCCAGGTTGAAGGTCGAAGGCAACTGCTGCAAACTCAGGTACTAATTCACTTCTAGCCATATAGCCAAGCTCCCCATTTTCCCGAGCTGACCCCGGGTCTTCGGAATAGAGGTATGCCAGCGTTCCAAAGTCCTCACCCGCCATAATTCGATCCCGGAATTCTTCCAAGCGCTGTTTGACCTTCTCTTTTTCCTCTTCGTTGATCGGAGCTTTCTTGACTATTTGTGCCACTTCGATCTCGGCATTGATGAAGGGCAGACTGTCTCTGGGGATCGAATTGTAGAATTCCCTAACCTCAGCTGGAGTGATCTTAACTCCTGAAGTGATCTTTGATCTCATCTGTTGAACGATCAATTGTTGCCTGACGTCGTCAGCAAATTCTTTCTTGATCTCAAGAATACTTTTATCATAGAATTCTTCGAGTTTCTCTCGGCCACCAAATTGATTAATAAAATATCTCATTCGTCGATCCAGCTCTTGTTCTACCTGATCCTCAGAGATCACAAGGCTATCTAGCTTCGATTGAGCAATAAGAAGTTTCGCAAAAAGAAGTTCTTCATAGAGGACACAGGCCGTGTTCTCTCCCACCTTCATTCCACTGCTGAGATATTGTTCCTTTTGAACATCCAACTCCGACTTAAGCACCAACTCTTCCCCTACAACGGCAATAATGCCATCCAATTTATCCTGTGAGAAAACAGGCAGACATTGGGCAAACAAGAGTAAAAGGATCAAATATCTCATTGGAGGGAATAGTATTCAATATGATTCTTTTGGGAGGCGTCTTTGATCAGGTTTTCACGAAGTTCTTTCACGAGGCTGATCTTTCTTTCATTGAGCATGATATTTCGGATATCTGGCTTGACCATATTGATGGGTGCAGGTGAATTCTTTTCTTTCTGTTCAATGAGTTCGATAATGTAAAGGTATTCTCCTTTTCTCAACTCCAAAATTTCATCTGATTGTATAATGATATCTAGACTATCATTTGTAACAGGAAAGAGTCTTAATAGATCATTCTTAGGCCACCACTTTTCCGAATCAAGTGAATAATCAAGCCCAAATTGTAGCGCATAGTCGGCCATCAAACTCAATTTTTCATTTGTATCCTTCAAATTGAACCAGGATCTCAATTCAGACAATCTTGGGGTATTTGGATCCAGCTTCAAATAGATCATCCGGAATATATCATATCGAAGCATGAAGTCCTCTTTTCGCTTGTTGTAGTAGTTTGCGATCTGCAAGTCTGTGCATACGGTATCCAGCTTCTGTGCGACCAGCGCCTGCTCATATGCATAGATCAACAGAGAATTCCGATAGGTTCTCACCTTTTCTTCGATATCCGATAGATCTTCTGTTAAGTTGTACTCGGCTCGATCGAGCATGATCTGTTCCTCAACCCACTTCTTGCTAAAGTTCTTTATAAACTGAGCGCTGTCTTGCTCAGTTTCAAATTCAGGCATCAGCTCCTGCACATCATGCAGGTATAAGACCTTTTCTTTCACCCGGGCAACTGGTGTTCCCTCATCATTGAGTGCCGTTAGCCACTCACAGGAGCTCAGCGAAGTAGCCAGAATAAAAAGAATCAGAACGGACCTCACTTGGCCTCCCTCTTTTTAAGTGTTTTGAGGGCTGGCTTGCTGATGGAAACTGTGTAGCGCTCCCTGAGCTCTTTAATCCACTCCTTTTCCAGGTGATCTTGATAAGCCGCCGTGATAAGCCCTCGTGCCTCCGAGATCTTCTTTGGCTGCGGCTCCAGAACTTCTTTGATCAAAATGATACGATGTTTTCCGTCATCTTGCTTCAGCGTGCTTACGCCTTCTTCCCAAAGGATAGAGTCGATAAAAGGATTATCCCCCTGCTTATATCTATCAGACTTCACTGAAACTGTAAGCTGAGACTCTTCGGTGAATTTATCGAGGACCTCTTTGTCTTCAAAGCCTTTCTTCAGCTGTTTTTTTGCCATCTTGGATACTTTAGAAGCGATCTTTTCATCCTCACAAGTGTAAATGGACGCATTCACTCGTTTTGGCCACATGAATTGCTCTTTGCTCTTTTCGTAAAAGGCCTCTAGTCCCGCCGTATCCTTCACTGCTGCAGTCCACACTTTATCATTCATCAACTCAAAAAGCAATATTCCATCGCGATACTCCTTCATGAGGTCTGCGAATTCCTTATACTTCAATTCGAGTCGTTCATCCTCAAACTGAGTGATCACATTACTCACCCAGTCCAGATAACTATTGTTCACCACTTGTTTGATCGGAGTGGCTGGACGCCTCTGGTACTTTCGGTTAGTTTCAAGGTACTTCGCAAAATCAGCCTGGGTGAATGACTTTCGCTCTTTTTTTAGCTCAGTATCTTCAAGACTAAAGATCTCAGCATTCAAAGCCTTTACTTTATCTTCTGCTTTCCACTTTCGATCAAAGTAGTCTTCATCAATAAGCTTGTGAAAGGCTTTGAGTTTAGAGCGATCTTCTTTGAAATTATAATCTTCTTTTCTCTTTCGAATAAATGACTCTTTACTCTTAACCCCTCTACCATCGCGACTCACCTTTCTTTTGATCTCGGTTCTCATTTCTTCCAAACCAGGAGTCGTCTTTTTATCGAGTCTTTTGATAATATGCCAGCCGTAACGAGTTTGAATCGGTTCAGAGAAATCGCCGTTCTCTTCCAGTGAAAATGCGGCATCTTCAAAATTCTCAACCATTCTGCCTGTTCCAAACCATCCCAGGTCGCCACCTTTAGCTCCGCTGCCTTTATCATCGGAGAATTGTTTGGCAAGTTCTTCAAATGACTCACCTGCCTTAAGTCTGTCGTATATCTCGCTGATCTTTTGTTTTGCCTGTGCTTTTGATTCATCGTCATCAGCATCCTTTGAACGCACCATAATATGTGCAGCGCGGATCTCTCCTCTTGCTTTGCGCTTGTCTTTCACGTAGATCAGGTGATATCCAAAAGAGGTGCGAACCGGATCAGACATCTCTCCTTTATTGGTATTGTAAGCAGCGGTTTCAAATGGGTACACCATTCTAAAAACACTGAAATAACCAAGATCACCTTCGTTTTCCTTGGCTGACGGATCCTCAGAGTACATTCTGGCATAACGCCTGAAGTCATTTTCAGAATCGATCTTCTTCTTAATTCCAAGCAATTTCTTGTAAGCCCTCAGGGTATCCTTGGGATCTGCATCAGGCTCCACGCGTAGGAGGATATGGTAGGCTCTAACATCTTGAGCCATGCGTTCATAGGCCTCAATGATCAAGTCCTCCGTTAGCTTTTGATCTGTCAGGTAAGGCTGAGCCAATTGCCTTCTGTATCCCGCCAACTCTGATTGCAGTGATTTGATGGTATCGTAACCTAATCGCTCAGCCTCCAGCACCTTCAACTTGAAGTTGGTATAGAGCTCCAGATACTCTTCGATCGATTTCGGGTCAATTGCTTGAGCCTTTGTGTTGTTCTTAGTATAAACTCGCCAAAACTCATCTATATCTACTCTTTCATCACCTACGGAGAGCAGTGTAGCCTTAGTGGTTGCGATAGGCTCTTTCTGTGCGAAGATCAATATCGAGTTGATCAAAAAAATGGAAATCAGAATAAACGACTTCGTTCTCATGAATTACAATTTAAGTTTGACAATGATTACTTCCTGCTATAGTTCGGAGCCTCACGGGTAATGAACACGTCATGTGGATGGCTTTCGGCAACGCCAGCAGCAGTGACTCTAGTAAAGAGAGCAGATTTTAAGGTACTCAGATCTGCACTTCCGCAATATCCCATTCCAGCTCTTAATCCACCGATCATTTGATAGATGATCTCAGAGATCTTTCCTTTATAAGGTACCCTTCCAGAAATCCCTTCCGGCACCAGTTTCTTTATATCCTCTTCCATATCCTGGAAGTAACGATCCTTGGACCCTCTCTGCATAGCTTCAATACTGCCCATTCCGCGATAGGCTTTAAAACGTCGCCCTTCGTAAATAATTGTTTCACCTGGCGACTCTTCTGTACCTGCAAACATAGATCCTGCCATAATCGAATCTGCTCCTGCAGCAAGGGCCTTTACAATATCTCCAGAGAATCGAATTCCACCATCAGCGATCAAAGGAACACCAGTACCTTTTAAGGCTCCTGCAACTTCCATAATAGCGGACAATTGAGGTACGCCAACACCAGCGATCACTCTGGTGGTGCAAATGGAACCTGGTCCAATACCCACTTTTACCGCATCGGCTCCACTTTCAACTAAGGCAAGTGCTGCCTCTTTGGTTGCAATATTCCCTACTACAACATCGAGATCGGGAAATTTGGACTTCACATCCTTTAAAGTATCCAGAACTCCTTTACTATGTCCGTGCGCTGTATCAATGATCACCGCATCCACTCCAGCATTTTTGAGCGCCTCTACACGCTCGTTGGTATCTCCTGTAACTCCAACAGCTGCAGCCACTCGCAAGCGACCATATTCATCTTTACAGGCATTTGGCTTTACCCTGGTCTTAATGATATCCTTAAAAGTGATGAGTCCGATTAAATGAAACTCATCATCTACCACAGGAAGCTTTTCGATCTTATACTCTTGCAGAATGCTTTCAGCCTCAGCAAGGTCTGTATTCTTTTTAGCGGTGATAAGGTTATCGCTGGTCATCACCTGAGAAACGGGCCTCGACATGTTCTTCTCAAATCGAAGGTCACGATTGGTGATGATCCCTTTTAATTTCTGATCCGCGCCAACCACTGGAATACCGCCAATGGAATGTTCTTTCATGAGGCTCAGTGCATCCCCTACGATCGCATCTTCTCTTAGGGTAACCGGATCCTGGATCATACCACTTTCTGAGCGCTTTACTTTTCGAACCTCATTTGCTTGAGATGCAATACTCATATTCTTGTGAAGCACACCTATTCCACCTTCCTGAGCAATGGCAATTGCCAGTGAAGATTCTGTAACCGTATCCATCGCGGCAGAAACGATTGGAGTTGGAAGTTTGATGTTCCTGGTAAAGTGCGTTGATATATCTACATTTCTTGGGAATACTTCTGAGTATGAGGGAACTAGAAGCACGTCATCAAAGGTTAATCCTTCTCCCCAAAATTTATTCTGATCCATTCTATTTAATTCCTTTTGTTCTGCCAATTATGAAAATTGGGCAAAGGTAGTTAAAATGGAGGTTGGGAGTTAGAGGTCAGGGGTCAGGGGTCAGGGGTCAGAGGTCAGGGGTCAGAGGTCAGGGGTCAGAGGTCAGAGGTCAGAGGTCAGAGGTCAGGGGTCAGGGGTCGG
>CBFHWY010000088.1:0-10202 GCA_965659675.1 Salibacteraceae bacterium
TAGCAGAGAATACCTTGCCAATTAAGGAATGCATGATATCAGTAATCAGGCGAAAGCAAATAAGCGACCTCTGGATTCGACCCGTAGAAATCCAGCATGAACAGAGCGACCATCGAACTCGGTGTTTAACTACGGAGAATATGATCTAGGATTTAGGATCCAGGAATAGTGATTTTATTCTGCGATTATTGCCTTCCCTCGAATGTTTTCTCTATTTCCAGACCCCTGACCTCTAGCCTCTAGATCCTGCATCTTATTGTCAAGACAAAAATGAAAGGAGAAAAGAGACGCAGGACGCAAGACGCAAGCCACAAGCCACAAGCCACAAGCCACAAGCCACAAGCCACAAGCCACAAGCCACAAGCCACGAGCCACGAGCCACAAGTTTACCTGACTAACGCCGGCTATAGGAAGAATTCTTTGTTTCTCTCGATACACTCGCTTTCAGCGACCACTTGAGAAACGGGCCTTTGGTCTTTGAGTGATTCCGAAGGAATTGTATCGAGAAGATCATTTGTTTCTCTCGATATACTCGCTTTCAGCGACCACTTGAGAAACGGGCCTTTGGTCTTCGAGTGATTCCGAAGGAATTGTATCGAGAAGATCATTTGTTTCTCTCGATACACTCGCTTTCAGCGACCACTCGAGAAACGATGGCAGATAGGCATTGGGCTCGCAACTTGCAGCTCAAACCTCCACCTCATAACCCACTTTCCCAAGCAAGTCATTCAACTCGTCTTGAGATAGTTCGGTGTCGATCTTCAGGATGCGATCAGGGTTTTGGAGATCTACCTCCCAGGATTTGATCTGCGGGTGGTCGCTAAGTACCGTAGAGACCGTATTTACACAGGCTCCACATTGTATGTTCGATTTGAATTCCTTTTCCATTAATGCGCGATGATCAGTTTTTGTGTGGTGCTGCCGAGAGCCGTTTCAAAATTCAAAGCATAGATCCCCGAAGGAACTTCATTGAGTGCTACCAAAGCATCATTGCTTTCGATCTTCTTTGTGAGGGCCATACTGCCATCCAGATCATAGAGCTTTAGCATGCCCTTATGCTCTGAGCGGATCCTCAACCAGTTGTTAGCTGGATTCGGAAAAAGGCTGAGTGCCACCGTCTGTTCCACCTGATTGATGGATACTGGCGGAGGTAGAATGCGCACGCTATCCATGAGGATCAAAGGGGTGGCCGTATTGGAAGGAGCACCTGAGTTGGGTTGCTGACCAATGGTCTGAACCACATTCCAACCCTCTACCACAGCGCCAAAGACCGGATGTGCTGAACTCAATGGTGTTTTATCATAGTCAAGTCCGGTGTTATCCTTCAAATTGATAAAGAACTGAGAGGTTCCAGTATTTGCCCCTGCATTGGCCATGGATATAGTTTTTTCCACATTGGATAACAATGGCGAGAATTCATCCTGTATGACAGGTGGTACCGTTTTCCCACTGCGGGCACCATCGCCGCCCTGGATCACGAAGTTGGGAACGATTCGGTGGATGTACACCGAGTCGTAAAAACCAGATTCTACCAGACTGATGAAGTTCCCTGCGGTGATCGGAGCGAGGGTATCTTCCAGATAAATGACAAATTCACCGAAGGAGGTGTATACCTTCGCCTTTGACTGAGCTTGCGTCAGCTGGGCAAAAAGACAAAATACGATAAGGATGTATAGTTTTTTCATGACCACAATTTAGGAATTTATCTCTGAAAGTGATGCTTATCGCAGTTTCACTCATAACATCGCTTAAGTTTGTTTCTGTGAAAGGATCAAGCCAGGTGCTATTCGTTGTTCTACTGTTACTGCTCGGTTGCGGAAAGCAAAGTGAGGACAAGCTGCGCATAGCCGCTGCAGCCAATTTGCAGCATGCGCTTGATGATATGATCAAGTACTTTGTGGCAGAACACCACATTCCTTGCGAGCTTGTCTATGCTTCCTCTGGAAAGCTGAGCGCTCAGATCAGTGAAGGAGCTCCTTTTGATCTCTTTCTCTCCGCAAACTCGCGCTATGCTCAGGCATTGTATGAAAAGGGACTCTGCGTAGATAGCCCGGTGGTCTTTGCTTACGGCGATCTGGTCTTGTGGACCCGCGATCAGGAGCTGATAAAGCGAGATAAGATCGACTTGCGGGATCCGCAGATCCAGAAGATCGCCTATCCAAACCCCAAAACCGCCCCCTTTGGAGAAGCTGCTGAGGAATACCTGGTGAATAGTGGGCTCTATGAGCAGGTCAAAGACAAGCTGGTATATGCCGAAAGTGTGCAACAAAGCAATCACTTTGTGAATGCCAAAGCCGCTCAGGTCGGCTTTAGTTCTGGCTCCATAAAGCAAGCCATGAAGGATGTAGAAAACACTAAATTCATTACATTAGATCATGATCTTTACTGGTCTGTAAAACAGACTTATGTGATCATAAATAAATCTGATGTAAAACAGCAACAAGCTGTTAAGTTTGCGGACTTCCTGCGTTCAGATAAAGCGCAAGAGATCCTTCAGAAGTATGCATATCGTTTAGCTAAAGCGGAATGAGTTTTTGGTCGCCATTCATATTGAGTCTGCAGCTGGCTTGCATCACCACGCTCATTTTGCTGATCCTCGCCATTCCGCTAGCCAATTGGTTGAGTCAGACCCGATCAAAATTCAAAGCCATCATAGAAGCCCTGGTGAGTCTGCCTTTGGTTTTGCCTCCCACGGTACTCGGATTCTATTTCCTCATTGCTTTTAGTCCGGGTAGTGCCCCTGGGGCCTGGCTCAATGATGTTTTAGGCATACAATTGGTCTTTTCCTTTGAAGGCCTGGTGGTGGCTTCGGTGATCTACAGTTTGCCCTTCATGGTGCAACCCCTACATTCTGGCTTTTCTCAGATCCCCCAGACCGTGCGCGAGAGCAGCCTGTTGATGCCCAGGGCGTCATGGCAAAACCTATTTCGGGTATTGATACCCAACATGAAAGCCGCCTTGCTCAGCGGTGTGGTCTTGAGTTTTGCCCATACCATTGGCGAGTTTGGGGTCATCCTGATGATAGGAGGGAGCATCCCCGATCAAACCCGGGTGGCATCCATTGCCATTTACGAGGAAGTGGAATCCATGAATTATGCGATGGCCAATACCTATGCCGGAATGCTGGTCCTTGTTTCCTTTCTCACCTTGCTGCTGGTCTATCTCTTTAATGGCGGATTCTTTAAACGTTTTGCGCGATGATGGAAGTGAAGCTCCATAAGCGCTTTTCGAAGAATATCGGGGCTTTTCAGCTTGATGTAGACTTCCAACTTGAGGAGAAGCAGTGTCTGAACTTATATGGTCCATCCGGTGCCGGAAAGACCAGCATACTGCGTTTGCTTGCCGGATTCATTAAAGCCGATAAAGGCAAGATCAGTTTTGGAGGGACTACCTGGCATGATTCTTCGCGGGGTCTCAATTTGAAGCCCGGCAAAAGAGGAGTGGCCATGGTCTTTCAGGACTATGCCCTTTTCCCCAATATGACCGCCCTACAGAACATGCGTTATGCCATGAAAGTACCCTCGGATGAGGCCTATTTAGAGGAACTCATTGAGGTCATGGAGCTGGGCAGCTTTTTGGATCAGAAAGCACCGAGTTTGTCGGGCGGACAACAGCAGCGGGTGGCATTGGCCCGGGCGCTCTTGAGCAGACCCCAGGTCTTGTTGTTGGATGAAGCCCTTTCCGCTCTGGATTACGAAAGGCGCCGGAACCTGCAGGGACTGTTAAAGGAGATCATCAAGAGGGAAGGTCTCACTTGCGTGATGGCCAGTCATGACCTGGAGGAGATCCACGCTTTGGCCGATCAGGTGTTGATCCTGGACAAGGGCAGGCAGCAGGCCATGGGAAAAGCCTCGGAACTTTTTGCTCCTGCTCAAAGCACTGATCATATCACTTTGCGTGCACGCATTTTGGACATCCAACAGAAGCAGGGTAAAAGCCTGCTCAGGTTGCTTTTAAAGGGAGAAGTCTATTCTCTGGAGCTACCAGATGCCGGCAAGTACAAAGTAGGCGAGGAGCTAGCATTGAGCTTCTCTAGCGAGCTGCTTCTTAAATAAGTGTTGATAAATCCACTTTGCTTTTTGGCTTAAGTCGCTGAATATTAAGCCTAATTTTCTACTTTAGTTTCCACCTCTTCTTGACCAGCATTCCCATTAATAGTATAGAATAACGGCTTGAAGAGACTCAAAAGGGAACTTTTGGGAGGGTTAATACGAGTTGGTACCAATTTAAAAATCAAAAAATATACAAATGAAAATACTGAGAAACATCTTGACACTGACAGTTCTTGTAGCCGTAATGGCATCTTGTTCAAACGTTCTTGACAACAAGATTGACACCGCCACTATCGAGAACGACATTAAAGAAATTAAAACCAATAATTCCAACCTCGATAGTACCAAGAAAGAAATTTTGGACAATTTATTGACTCTATCAAAAGGTAGAGACACATACATTAATGATAAAACCAATAGCAAGGAGAGCACTAAATCCCTTGAAAAGTACATTGTTGAAGAAAGCAAATTCAAAGAAGTTACGGACAATCTTTTCAACTATTTTAAAGCGAACGAAATAACCTACAAGAATCTTCTAAGCGAGATTGACTCCTTAAATTCCCTAGATGATAAGTATGACAACAAACTCAAGTCCGTATATGCCGAGCTTGACAAAATTTGTACTGAGAAGCAGAAGGAAATGGACAAGAAAGATGCAAAAGCAGAGAAAATAAAGGAGCAATTAAATAAAATGGTTGACTTAGAAATATTGAGCATCACAGAAACTGAAAGAGATTATCGGGATGTAATCCAAGTGAAAATTAAGATGACAAATAAAACCGATAAGAGAATTGAAGCTATAGGTTTCAACATGGTTTTGACTGACAAACTTGGAAATGACATAGCCACATTGAAATGTAAATCTAATGATGGTTTTTCAAACTCTGATATAGGTTATTGGGTATATGGAAGATATGATCAGAGAGAGACATTTAAAGCACTTCAAAATGTAAACGTTTCACATATTACCGCCAAGAAGGAAATAACTAAAATCAACCATGCAGGAGAATTAATTTCTGCGTACGATGACGACCTTGAAAGTTTGTTATTAATCAACTACGACTACGAAACACCTGATAAATTAAACGGTTATTGTCCCTACCTTGAAGATGAACATGAACTGATGAAGAAAATTGAAAATACAAGAGACGAAAAGAAACAGGAGATCGAAAGTAAATTTCCAGTCTTGAACAAATATCAAGAGATGCAGAAGAAGCTTTTTGACTTTTCAAACATACTCGGATAAATAAAAACTGGTGCCAACAAAGGTTAAGAAAACATGCGGGCTGACAGGGTAAAATGAAATTTATTACACACAATAAAACTTGGTTATTGGTAGACAGATACGTGTTTCAAAACCCGCACGTTTCTTAGCCAAAACGTTGTATTTCACACGAAAAAAAGCCCGCCCACAAACAAGCATATTTGGTTTAGCCGACCCACACTTGCCCTAAGTTATCAAGGGAGCCAACTATGAGCAAAACCAAAAGAGCCTATATCTTTTTATCCCTTATGCTTTTTAGAAAATATTCGAGATTTACACCGAAATAGCGTATCTTGCTCGAAATTATTCTAAGATTGACAGTTTCAGAATATACAAGGCAACTACTCTCATTTGAAGAGTATTCATTCTCTCTTGAAGAAGTGACGGTGAAGTCTTCCAAAGATTCTACTGCCGTAAGAAGAGAACTAAACCGATTGATCGAAAAGAAGGAGATTGTAAACCTCAGAAAAGGCTTTTACCTCATCATTCCTCCCAGATATTCTAATTCACAAAAACTTCCGCTACAACTCTATTCTGAAAAGCTATTTAAGTACCTCAAGCGGAAATACTACATAGGACTGTATTCAGCTGCCAAAATTTACGGTGCGAGTCATCAGCAAACGCAACGAGACTACCTCATCATAGAAACACCAATGTTGAACGCCATTAAGAAAAAGAATTATGACATTCAATTTCATACTACTGGTAACTGGCCCAAAAACAATATTGAAAAGAAGAAGTCGGATGCCGGAATCTATAAAGTAGCTTCTCCCGCACTCACCTTCATTGATTTGATTCACCACCACACTAAACTTGGAGGCCTGAACCGCCTGTTAGCTTCTTTAGAAGAACTCACGGAAGAGCTTACAGAGCGTGACATCCAGTCATTGCTTGATTGGTACGATAATAAGAGTTCAATGCAGAGGACAGGATTCTTACTGGAAGAACTTCTCGGCTCAAACAGTTTCTCTGAACTAATTTTTGAGAAGCTCAAGCAACAAGCTTTCTACCCAATATTATTGAGTCCGAAAAAGAACGAGAAGCCAGGTAGCGTGGATAATCGTTGGAAAATCGATGTTAACCTGGTGCTTGAATCCGACTTATGATTGCCAAACCCTACATAGCAAAATGGCAAGAACATGCTCCCTGGAAAGATTTTGCACAGGTGGAGCAAGACTTGATAATCAGCAGGACTTTGGTTGAGATTTTCTCAGATGACTTCCTCCGTAAACATTTAGCTTTCAGGGGTGGTACGGCTTTGCACAAATTGTACCTGAATCCGGCAACAAGATATTCAGAAGATATTGACTTGGTTCAGATAAAACCGGGACCTATAAAACCTATAATGCAGCGTATTGGTGACGTGATTGCCTTTTTTGAAGAAGACAGGAGAACACAAAACAGAGGGCACGGCATTAAGGTACTATACCGCTTCACTTCTGAATATGAAGAAATACGCATGCGCTTAAAACTGGAAATCAATTGCCGAGAGCATTTTAATGTGTTGGATTGGACATACTTTCCTTACAAAGTTGAAAGCGATTGGTTTCAAGGTGAATGTGAAATAAGAACCTACAGCATTAATGAACTTCTTGGCACAAAACTGCGTGCCTTGTATCAGCGCAGCAAAGGGCGAGATTTGTTTGACCTGGACTATGCAAGGCTCAACATGGAGATTAATGTAGATGAGATACTCCAATGCTTTTACAAATACATAGAATTTGCCACAGAAAAGAAACCACCATCAAAAAATGAGTTTCTTCAAAATATAGAAGCGAAAGAAAAAGACACAGACTTTACGGGGGACATGGAAGCCCTGTTAAGACCGGAAGTTAAATACAATCAGCAAGACGCCTTTGAATGGTTGAAAACTGAAGTAATTGAAAAAATGAATTAGCGTAAGCAAAACCTGCAAAAAGAATTAGTTGAACGACTGCAACATAAAGACAGCTTTTTGCTCCTGCTCAAAGCACTGATCATATCAGTTTGCGTGCACGTATTCTCGAAATCCAACAGAAGCAGGGCAAAAGCCTTCTCAGGCTGCTTTTAAAGGGAGAAGTCTATTCTCTGGAGCTACCAGATGCCGGCAAGTACAAAGTAGGCGAGGAGCTGCCATTAAGCTTCTCTAGCGAGCTGCACCTTAAATAAATGTTGATAAATCCACTTTGCTTTTTGGCTTAAGTCGCTGAATATTAAGCCTAATTTACTACTTTAGTTTTCACCTCTTCTCGACCTGCATTCCCATGAATAGTATAGAATAACGGCTTGAAGAGACTCAAAAGGGAACTTTTGGGGGTTTTAAAATGAGTTGGCAAGCATTAAAAAAATGAATAAGAAAGAACTAACACCTTTAGTGGTTCATAAGGCAATTGAACCTTATTTGGATAAAAAGGACGGACTATTCAAAAGAGTTAGTTCGGACAAGGATTTGATTCGATTCAAGGGAAGCTCTATTGACTCGAATTTTTTCTTCCATATTAAATCCCATAGAAAACAGAATAATCAAAATCAAATTCAATTGGAATACCAGCCCTTCACGGCTGAGTCAGTCGAGTCGAGAACAAGTTGGGTTAAATCTGATCAGAAAAGCATTGATGCACATTTTCAAATTTGGTTCAAGCTATTGAGTGAATTTAAAAGCACGAAAACAGTTTTTGATGACCCAATTGAAAAAGGATTTCAGGAAGACTATTATTCTTATTTCGAAATAATTGAAGAAGAGAAAGACAAACCATTAGAACCTTCGTCAATTCTTCCTCTATACGAGCATTTTGAAGAAATTAAACTCAAACTGGATGAATACAAGAATGAGGAAAACACTTCCGAAATTGAGGATATTCAAGAGGAAATAAATGACCTGAATAAGAATCTTACAGTTTCTGGAAGACAAGAGATTGCAAATAGAATTTGTTTGGTCTGGGCGAAACTGACAAAACTTGGAATTAAATACATCAAAGAGTTTGTTGAAGTTTCAAGGAAATATGTTATGAAAGAGGCAGCTAAACGTGCATTTCAACTTGGACAAAAAGGATTAGATTACTTGGAAGACTTAGACAAATTTTTAAATAGGGTTACCCATTTAAATCACAGAACGTAAATAGGCTGCGTTGACGGTCTGTTGCTTTGGTGAAAAATCAAAGCTATGAAAACGTTGAAGAGTATATCACGGAAGGAATTCAAGGATCGGTTTGGCAGCGCAGATCAATGCCTGGCCTACCTGCATCAGCAAAAATGGGCAGAAGGCTACACATGTCGTAAATGCCGGAACACCAAGGCGTGTGAAGGTAAAATGTCATACAGCATGCGATGCACGCGTTGCGGCTATGATGAGTCACCAACAGCAGGCACATTATTCCATAAGCTGAAATTCGGAATAGAACATGCCTTTGAGATGGCATACGACATCGCTACCGGCAAAAAAGGCGCGAGCAGCATTTGGTTGGCAGAACGCAATGGTGTAAGACAGACCACCGCTTGGTTATTCAGGCGGAAGGTTCAACAAGCGATGAAAAGCAGTTGTAGTCATCCACTGACCGACGAGGTTCATGTTGACGAATTTGAGATAGGAACACCGCAGAAGCACGAACAAGGGCGCAGCTACTCGGAAAAGAAGACAAGGGTTGTCATTGCCATGGAATACAGGAACGGCAAGGCCGGACGCGGCTATGCACGTACAATAAAAGATTACAGTTCAGAATCATTGAGGCCCATATTCCTGGATCATATCAGCCTAAACGCTCAGGTGGTAAGCGATGGATGGAGCGGTTATCAGCCCATCAAGAAGCTCTATAAAAATATGACTTCACGGCTTTCTGACAAAGGGCAGAACTTCAAGATGATACACATCCAGATCCGCAACCTGAAGAACTGGCTTCGGGGAACGCATTCGTATTGTGACAAGAGACTACTGGATCAATACCTCGAAGAGTACTTCTTTCGTTTTAACAGGAACAATTTCAGGGAGACAATCCTCGATAAATTGCTCGAAAGAATGGTGAACACAGACCCAATGCCTTATAAATCAATTAAATGTATTGCCACCTAAATGAGTAACCCTTTTTTTAAATTAAAAAACGCTTGCCAACACCGGCTATAGCAAATGCGGGCTGACTGCTTAAAAAAGAAGATATTACAACTAATTAAATTAACGGTAGCCGGACAAGAAAGCGGTTTCAAAATCCCGCACTTGCCATAGCCAGGGCCGTTAGGCTTAACGCAAAATAAAAGAAATGAATGATCAAATAAATAAAGCCATTCTTCAACTTCACAAGCGTGCTGAAAAGTATACTGATGAAGAGCTCGTTGAAACCTTTGTTGATGTGGGGCCACTGTTTACTCTTCTACAGAACTCAGATCATCAAATACTGTATGGACGAAGAGGCACTGGCAAGACTCACGTATTAAGCTATTTAAAAAGGTATCAAACCAACCAGGGAGACTGTTCTGTTTACCTTGATCTAAGAACAATAGGTTCGACAGGTGGACTTTATTCAGATATTTCGATACCTCTAGCAGAAAGAGCAACAAGACTATTGGTCGATGTTCTTTCAAGTATTCATGATCAGATTCTAGACTTCACATTGTTAAACGATGAAGAAATTGATCTTTCTAAAATCGGCCCACCTTTAGAGAATTTGGCAGATGCTTTTACTGAAATAAAGATTGAAGGACCAATTGAAGCTGAAGAAACTACGATTACGTCAGGTACAGAAAAATCTGTTTTTGCATTTGGCATTAGCGAACAAGGGCTATCAGCTAACATGAGTTCTCAAGACGAACAAACGAAAGGCAAAACAAAAAGAAAGGCGACATCTGGATTAGAGAAACACAGAGTCCACTTCCCCGCAATACAGCATCATTTTAAAAAAGTTATTGATAATCTAAAT
>CBFHWY010000089.1:0-8039 GCA_965659675.1 Salibacteraceae bacterium
CCAATCCAGTCGACCGCCTTGATCTAAAACTAGAGAAGATGCTTGGTCATCAATTGGCTATGAGTGATCAAAGTATGGTGAGAGAGATCTTAAATGAAAAAGGGATCTCAAGGCTAAGTAAGCGCTGTTTTGTGAAAGGCTATTTCTACTACCCCAGGTCGACGCAGATGCAAGCTGCACTGAAGGCAAGTCCTTTTCATAATCGCTCCTGGTGGATCTATGAAGATCAATTGGCACAGATCCCAAATAAATTTAAAATAGCGAGGAAAGAAAAGCGATCATGGCTTTGTCCCGCAGAGTTTAAGGAATATGAACTTGTTGAGCGAAACAAGATCCCTTTCATGCTAAAACAACACAAGAAAAAGAAGCCTCAGCTCTATGCTTTGCTGGAAAAGCAGGCAGATTGTTACCGGGAGCTTACAAGCATATTCGTTGCTCCGAAAAATTGGCCAGGATCAATTTGACGGATTAATTCATTGTCATTCCAGGCTGAGGACTATATTTGCCCATAGTTTAGAATCATTCTAAATAAAGAAAAATGGATAAAGGATTTGTTGCAATAAACTACATCAGCTGTAAACCCCACTACAGGGAAAGATTTGAAGAATTGTTTAGTACTCGGGCGCATGCGATCGATAAGCTTCCGGGTTTTCAAAGAATGAATGTATTACGCCCGAATAAGGATGACGACAACTATCTCATCGTCAGTTATTGGGATACCAAAGAGCAATTTGAAGCCTGGACAAAATCTCCAGAGTTCATTGAAGGACACAAGCGAGGATTTGAAGATCTGCGTCTGGCAAAGGAACGCGGTGAGGAACCGCCAATGCATTCTGATTTCAAGACCTACGAGATCCTAACGGATTAAGTATTCTCATTTGGAATTAGAATTTGGATGGGGCCGGCTTATGCCGGCTCTTTTGTTTTATCCTCAGCATGATGTTTCCACAGGGCAGCTCTCAAACAAAGGATCACAAGCACAAGTGTGATGGGAGTGAAGATCAATTTTTCAAGCCATTCTTCTGCCAGGATATTACCTACAGTATTTAGCCCAAAAAGGACCACCATTAACCAGATCAGAACGGCAACAAAAGCATTTTTACGATTCCTGGTGATCTGTCTGTAACGAACGATCATGACAAAAGCCATGATCAGGTTCAGCAAGAGAGAGGTAGATTCCATCACCCACATTTGCGATTCTGATTGGATATTTCCACCCCAAACGTAATCGTGTGGAACTACACCAGCCAACACGAGGGCATGAAAGGCCACCGTAAGGATCATGATCACGGCAGCGATCAGACTGGCTTTTTGCGCACTAAAATTTTTCAAACTAACTTAATTGATCTAAAATATACAAAACTGGATCGAGAACGGAGATACCCAGTTTTTCAGAGCGCTCAGCAGACCAGCCATAATCCGGATCAGGCAGGTCGTGATTATCGATGAAAGGCATTTCAATGGTTAGGGCCAGGGTATCAAATCGCGATGCGATCTGATTGGTGCAAATACTCATATCTGCTTTTCCCTTTTCCACTTTAGGATAGCCGTGTTTGGTTTGGAAATCTGGACAGGATTCCTCCCATCGGGCCTTAAAGTTTTCTTCCAGATCATGCATAGCATCAGAGTATGCGGGTATTCCTTCGTTGGCAGAAATGAAGTTGTGAGGAATATCCTCATCCCCATGTACATCGAGCAAGAGGTCTAATCCTGTTTCGTCCATCTTTTTGAGGATGTGATATACTTCAGGAGATTGCTCCAAACTCGGATTGTCCCATTCGCGATTCAAATTTGCTCCTGCCGCATTTGAACGCAAGTTTCCATGAATGCTACCATCTGGGTTCACATTGGGAACCACATAGAATATTGCTCTTTCCAAAAGCTTTCGACTCACTGCGTCATCCTGGTCGAGTAAGCGACTCAGAAAACCCTGAACAAACCATTCGGCCATACTTTCACCAGGGTGCTGCCTGGCAATGACCCATATTTTGAGCTCATCGTACATCTCTTCACCGATCTTTAGCATATCGATATCCCGACCTTCGACAGTTTGGCCTAAAACCTCATGGCTGCAAAGTGAACTTTGTGCGCAGGCAGCTACAAGGTCTAAATGCATTTCATAGGAATAGGGAGCGAAATAGGCGAAGTAGATCGTGTCATGCTCCGTTTCGTGATCGATGATCAGTGCTTTTCCGTCATAACTTGTATCCACCCTAAACCAGGTTTGGCGATCGTAGGATGCACAGGCCTTGTATTCGGGCCAACCGGTTGGATACGAAGTTTCAGAGGCATTGTTGATCTGTATCTTCAGCTGTTCACCAGATATTCCACTCACCTTAAAGTGAAACCATTGAAGAAAATCGGACTTAGTGTCTTTTCGGATCTTGAGTTGAATATCCCCAGCCTTTTCAGCTTTAAGAACCTCAATATTTCCGCTATCAAAATTTGAATTGACCTGAATTGCCATAAAGTGGTTAATTTGTAAGGATTCAAATTAAACCAATATACAGGTGCTCAGTAAGGATATTCATAATAAATCTCGATTAAGCTTGTTGGCTTTGTCGCTTATTCTATTTCTGTTCTCTTCAGCTTCGGCAACTGCCCAGGAGGAGGGAATTGAATTTTTACCCATGAGCTTGAGTGAAGCTAAAACCTTTTCTGCGAGCACGAAGAAGCTGATCTTCATCGATTGTTACACTACCTGGTGCGGCCCCTGTAAATGGATGTCGGCAAATATCTTCACCAACGATACGGTAGCTGATTTTTACAACCGTAATTTTCTCTGTTTAAAAATGGACATGGAAAAAGGCGAGGGAAAGCGCATTGCCAGAAAGTACGGTGTGAGCGCTTATCCAACCCTACTTTTTCTCGATCATGAAGGCAATGTTCAGGAAAGGAAAGTAGGAGCCTCCCGAACTGTGATGGATTATGTCGATCTGGGCCTACTCGCAATGAATCCATTCAGAAACTTAAGGGGACATCAACTCAGCTTTGATAGTGGTGCTAGAGATCCCTTATTTCTAAAGGAGTATTTAGAGAAGCTTTCAAATGCTGGAATATCCTCAAGGGCTGTGTTTGATACCCTTTATACCGCCTGGGGTGAGGAGGAATATGCAAAGGCAGAGAATTTTGAACTCTACAGCGAATTTGACTTCGATTTTGACTCAAGGGCTTTTCAAAACATGCTCACACACTTTCCTTATTATCAGAAAACCTTTGGTGAGAAGGCTGATGAGTATGCTAAATCTGTATTTCTCATTAGTCACTCTTCTGCTGTAAGGAAGAAGGACAAGGAAGGATTGGCGCAGATCGAAGCGGCAATGTCCAAAATGCCTGAAGAGACCATGGGTGCCATCAAGTGGTCTATGGAAGCGCGTCAGCTTCAGCAAGTGCGAAATCCCAAACCCTACATCAAACACGCGATCAATGGCGCCGAAAAGTACAGTTGGAATAACGCTGGTTCATTGAATGCCATGGCCTGGTATATCTATAAGAATTCAAAAGATAAGGAGGAACTTGAGGTAGCGCTAAAAATGAGTAGGAGAAGTCTCGAGCTACAAAAGCTTCCCGCATATCTCGATACTCAAGCGAGTTTATTATTTGAATTGGGAGAAAAAAGCAAGGCGATAGCAGTTCAACAAGAGGCCATTTCACTTGCTAAAAAGACGGGTGATGATGTAAAGACCTATCAGGATACGTTGGAATTCTTTAAAAATGCCAAATAAGTGAAGTTTAGTCTGATCATTCCAGTCTACAATCGTCCAGATGAGATCGATGAACTTCTGGATAGTCTGACCCTTCAAACTGCCATGAACTTTGATGTATGGGTGATTGAAGACGGCTCAGACCTCAAGTGTGATGAGGTTTGTGAGCGATATGCCGACAAGCTGGATCTGCATTATCATTTTAAGCCAAATTCGGGACCCGGTCCAAGTCGCAATTACGGAATGGACATAGCCACTGGGGATTACTTCATCATCTTCGATTCGGATTGTCTGATCCCACCTGAGTATATTCAGTCGGTAAATGAATTTCTGGAAAAGAACTACGTCGATTGTTTTGGTGGACCCGATGCTGCCCACCCTTCTTTCAGTGATGTACAAAAGGCGATCAACTACAGCATGACTTCTTTTTTTACCACGGGTGGTATCAGAGGAGGAGGGGAGAAGCTCGGGAAATTCCAGCCTCGATCATTCAATATGGGTATTTCACGAAAGTGTTATGAAAAGGTTGGCGGTTATGGAAAGATCCATCCTGGGGAGGACCCAGACCTGAGTTTTAGGATCTGGAAAGCGGGTTTTGAGACTGCCCTGATCAAGGATGCTCATGTTTTTCACAAGCGGCGCATCGACTTCAATAAGTTCGCAAAGCAGGTGTACAAGTTTGGTGTGGTGCGCGTTATACTCAATAAATGGCACCCCGGCACCTCCAGGATCACCTATTGGTTCCCAACGATATTTTCTCTGGGTTTTTTAGCTTTCATCGTGCTGGGATTCTGGAATCAGGTCTTTTGGTTTGCGCTTATCGTATATCTCTCGGTGATGTTCATTGATGCATTGGTGAGAACCACAAACCTCAAGATCGCCATTATGGCCATTATCACAAGCATGGTTCAATTCTTTGGCTACGGTTGGGGTTTCATCAAAAGCCAGTTCAGGATCAATGTTCTGGGCAAGGAACCAAAGGATGCTTTTCCAGGGTTCTTTTTTAAGTAGGGGTTAGGGTCTGGGATTTAGGGGTTAGGATTTAGGGTCTAGGATTGCCTTCGAAGCACAGCGAGGGGAGGTTGGGTCAGTCCTGCTCTTCAAAGCTTGTCTTCTCGATACTCACCTTCGGTGAACTCGAAGACCAGTTCCCGTTTTTCGAGTGATCACGAACAAAGCGAGTGATCGTATCGAGAAAAACTCTCTTTGAAACAATGCCCTCCCGATTACTAACTACGGCAGGCACAACAAAGACCAGGTTCTTCTCTACCGTCAGACCGCTTCTACCCTTCGACGCTCTCAGGGCAAGCATTCTTCGGTTCTACAAACCCACCCTCTCCTTCTCGAGATAGGTGTTGCGGTCGGGGCTATTGCGGCTCATGAGCTCTCCGAGGAATCCAGCGAGGAAAAGTTGCGTTCCGAGGATCATGCAGGTTAAGGCAATGAAAAACCAGGGATTCTCCGTGACCAGACGAGCTTTCACGCCAATGTTCAAATAATAGAGTTTCTCGGCGCCAATGTATGCTGCAGCAAGAAATCCAAAGGCAAAGATGATCGTACCAAGCGATCCGAATAAGTGCATGGGGGCTTTGCCAAATCGCGTGACAAAAATGATGCTCAGAAGATCTAGAAAACCATTGATGAAGCGCTCCAGACCGAATTTTGTGGTGCCATACTTTCGGGCTCTGTGCTGTACCACCTTTTCACCGATCTTGCGGAATCCGGCACGGGCAGCAATAACGGGGATGTAACGATGCATTTCCCCATAAACCTCAATGGCCTTTACCACATCCTGCTTGTAAGCCTTTAATCCGCAATTGAAGTCATGAAGATGGATCTTCGACATTTTGCGTGTGGCCCAATTAAAGAGTTTAGTAGGAATGGTTTTCGTGATCGGATCGTAACGTTTTTGTTTCCAGCCCGAAATGAGATCAAAACCATCTTCCTTGATCATTTTTCTCAGCTCCGGAATCTCATCCGGACTATCCTGAAGGTCAGCATCCATTGTGATCACAACCTCACCCGAACAAGCGCCAAAACCAGTATTGAGAGCAGCAGACTTTCCATAATTTCTGCGAAAACGAATGCCTTTGGCCTCGGGGTGGGCCGCGCTGAGTTTTTCGATCACGTCCCAGGAAGCGTCATTGCTGCCATCATCCACAAAAAGCACTTCAAAGCTGTAGCTGTTTTCGCCACATACTCTTTTGATCCAGTCGAATAGTTCTGGGAGAGATTCCTCCTCGTTAAAGAGTGGAACGACTACGGAAATATCTAAGTTGGCCATTAAGCTTCAAGTACTTCGCCTTCCTGGTCATCCGTTTCGAAGATATCCGGCTTCTTCTTATTCACTGCAGCGATGATCAGGCTGACGATCACCCCTCCAAATACCTTATTGATCACATCGCCCTGTACCATTGACCCAAGAGTTACTTTCTCAATTTCTTTCATGGCCATATCAACCATATCATCACCTAACATACCTCTTGCCTGCTCGAGTTGTTCATAGGTGTCTTCCTTGTAGAGATCCACAAAGCTGCCGTCAATGAAGGCTCCGAACAGATAAGCCAGCATACCTGTGAGGGTTGCCCAGACCAAAGTGATGATCAGTCCACCTGAAAAGGCTTGTCCATAGGTCATACTGCCTCCCAGTGTTTCATCTCGGTATTTCTTAGTGCCCAGATAAATGAAAACAATGGGTATCCATGAAGTTAGCCAGGTGACGTTTCCAAAAGGGTTTGACCCAATCGCATAATAAATGATAAAAGCGACAAATCCTGCCAGGCCCGCTATGGAGCCAAAATTGAGAAGAGTACGGTATTTCTGCATGAGCTTGTGATTTTGACCTAGGCAAATATATAAGAGTAGACCCAGTGGTGTCATAATCATTGCTAAATTTGCAGTTCTGGGCAAGTCTTATACGACCAGCTCCTGTCGAATTCCCCCAGGACCGGAAGGTAGCAAGGGTAGACGGTCGTAGCGGTGCGATATAAGTAGCTTGCCCTTTTTTTATTGTCCTCCGTAGCTCGTTGAGCGAAGGAGGATATCTCCCAATCTTCGCAGAATCAGGTCCTAGCTCTTTTGTCACTATAAGAACCAGGCTAGCCGTGCACTTGCTTTTGTTTCTTACATTAGGGGAATTAAGATATTGCTTACCGTCAGGATATGTACGATTTACAGGTTGACCTTTCAAATACCAGTATGAACCAGGAAATGATAAACAGGATCAAAAGCGAGATATGGAATTTGATGCTTGAGTTCGGTCCAAAGATCGTCTATGTGATCGTGAGTCTCGGACTTGGGATCCTGCTGATCAATTTGATCAGGAAACTTTTAAAACGAGCTTTAAGGAAATCCAATGTTGAATTATCGCTCGGGACCTTCATTGAAAGCTTGAGTACCTTTCTGCTCTATGGCCTTCTGTTCTTTATCATTGGAACCATCATCGGAGTGGAATCCACCTCCTTCCTTGCGATCTTTGGTGCTGCAGGTATTGCTGTTGGTTTGGCTTTGCAGGGATCACTTTCCAACTTCGCAGGTGGATTACTCATATTGATCTTTAAGCCTTTTAAAGTAGGCGACCTGATACAGGTGAATGACAAGCTTGGGGAAGTGGTAAAACTCGATATCCTCTATACCCGAATCAAAACCTTTGATGGGCGCATCATCACCATGCCGAATGGAAACGTATCCAACAGTGATGTGGACAACCGAACCATGGAGAAGTTCCGGAGAGTAGACCTCAAATTGAAGTTTAGTTATGATGTTGATCTTGATAAGATCAGAACGATAATTCTTGAGGCAATGGAAAAACATCCAAAAGTCAACAAGAACATGGAAACAGAAGTGTGGTTGGATGAGATCGGTGAGTATGAACTCAAGGTGGCTGCTCGATCATGGGTGAGGTCTGAGGACTACTGGCCCATGTACTGGATACAGCTGGAGGCGGTAAAAAATGCCCTGGACGCAGCTGGGATCGAGATTCCTATTCCGAAAAGGACTGTTTTTCAGGGGCAGATGGGAACTGAGTTGAAAGAGTTTCCTAAAAGCTAGCTAGTCATTATTTGACTTCAGGAATCGATAGATCTTCCTCTTATGATCGATCAGACGAATTGAAGGAATACAAACAAGGCAAAGGATCGGTTCAGTTCCCTTTGAACAAAGCGCTTCCCAAAGACCTGATCAAACGCATGCTGAAGTTTCGAAGGGATGAGCTCTTAGGATCATAAGATCGCAAACGGCTCATCTCAAAATCATTTTTTAATTTAGAGCCATCTCAACCTTGTTAATCATCACTTTAAGTGTGGAATAACGGAATAATAGCCCGAAAAAGCGAAA
>CBFHWY010000089.1:8049-10171 GCA_965659675.1 Salibacteraceae bacterium
AAAGGTAGGGAGGGATAAAGGGAGTTGTGCCCCATTAAAAGAAAAGCCTACCGCACGGTCAAGCACATTTGCTACTCCGTTCCTCCGCATCAAAAGAGCTTGCCCTTCCCTAACACTGACCGATAATTATTCAAACTATTTTTATACTGTTTTTCGAGATATTCGAAATTTTAATTCTATTTTGGTAAGCTGAAATAAAAGCGGACATGAACCGAATTAAAGAAGTTCTTGAAACCAAGGGAATAAAGCAAACTTGGTTAGCTGAAAAGCTGGGTAAAAGCTATAATATGGTTAATGGCTATGTACAAAATAGACAGCAACCAAGACTCGAAATACTCTTTGAGATTGCTCGAATTCTAGAAGTTGATCCGAAAGAACTTATAAAGTCAGACGATACAGAGAAATGATTTTAGACAACGAAAATGAAAACCTGAAAGTCCACGAGTGGATCTCAAAATATACTGAGGAAGGTAAGCTTGACATAGTAACTGGCTATTTCACTATTGGAGCACTTGCATACCTGTCTAAATCAGTAAATGATAAGATTGACGAGTTCAGATTAGTCCTAGGCGACATTGTGAATGTTGATGTTGAGGAAAACAGACCTCTAGATCTGTTAAATGAGAATATCACCATTGAAGCAGCATTAAAACTGAATAGTGTCTCTAAGGAATGCGTCCGATTCTTGAAACAAGAAAAAGTGGTAGCAAAAACGCTTGAGCCAAACTTCTGTCATGCCAAGAACTATCTTTTTAACCCCTCTGAAAAAGACGACAGAAACAAATACTTCATTTCTGGTAGCTCCAATTTAACAGAAGCTGGAATTGGACTGAAAGTGACGAATAACGTTGAACTCAATCTTGCAGAAACAGGGAATAATAATCAATACAAGGAACTCTGTGATTGGTTTGAGTCACTTTGGAAAAGACCACAAGCCCACAAAGAGAAAACTGTCGTTCACAAGGATGGCACAAAGTCAAAGGTTGATTTTAAAGAATATCTTATAAGTGAAATTGAACGCATTTTCATCAAATACACACCAAGGGAAATCTATTACAAGATTCTCTTTGAACTTTTTGGAAGTCAGCTTTTAGAAGAAGAAAATGACCCTGATTTCAATAGGCAAGTTGGACGATTAGAAAACTCAATTATCTACAACACACTGTACGACTTTCAGAAAAAGGGTGTACTAAGCCTCATCAAAATGCTCCAGAAATATAATGGAGCCATCCTCGCAGATGCGGTAGGATTGGGTAAAACCTGGAGCGCTCTTGCGGTAATGAAATTCTTCCAGCTACAAGGTAGAGAGGTGCTGCTCCTTTGCCCGAAAAAACTGGAGCATAACTGGAAGCGATATAGAAAGCATCAGGAATCTAAATTCGAGAAAGATCAACTCGACTTCTTTGTCCGATTCCATACGGATATGAGCGAAGAAAGACTCGAGAAGTATGACGACCGTGCTGATAAATTCTTTACGAATGACAAACCAAAACTTATCGTAATTGATGAAAGCCACAACCTTCGAAACGATAAGTCGAATCGTTACAAATTCTTTCTTGAGCATGTACTAAAACCGAATGAAGACATAAAGGTGTTGCTGCTTTCAGCCACACCCATAAACAATTCTCTTAACGACATCCGGAACCAATTCAAATTAATGGTTCAAGGAAATGTGCACGGTTATGAAGACAGTTTAGGAGTGAGAAATCTGGACTATTCATTTCGTGCCGCTCAAAAATCATTTAATGAGTGGCGACAAGAACCCGACCCTAAGATTTCTGAATTCATTAAAAAGCTTCCTTCAAGTTTCTTCACGTTAACCGATACATTGACGGTGGCAAGAACCAGAAGCATGATCGCTGGTCATGAAACTGAGTTGACATTTCCGAAGAAAGCCAAACCGTTGAACTTGTTTGTCACTCCGCATGAGCTTGGAAACTTTGAATCCTTTGAGGAATTATTCGATCACT
This sequence comes from Salibacteraceae bacterium, assembly GCA_965659675.1. Classification (GTDB taxonomy): domain Bacteria; phylum Bacteroidota; class Bacteroidia; order Flavobacteriales_G; family Salibacteraceae; genus CBFHWY01. The sequence continues at coordinate 10,020 of CBFHWY010000089.1, forward strand.
TCCCTCACATGCTTTCGGGTTACCAGCCTTCCTTTTACCTTGAGGAGACTGACGAAGAGGATAGAGACGTTTTACATGATGAAAGACAACGAGATCGGTTCTTGGTAAAGATGCTTTACATTTTAATGGTTAAGCGTTTAGAATCATCTTGG
>CBFHWY010000090.1:0-10123 GCA_965659675.1 Salibacteraceae bacterium
ACTTTTCAACCAATACCTCCAGGGTCTTGATCTTAGATTCTTTATCTCTTGAAAGCCCATTGGATATGGCTAGTTGAAATAAAGCGTAATCCTGATCTAAGGCATCAATATCAACTGCCTTTTGATAGTATTCTGAGGCGTCGGCATAACTCTTATTGACAAAGAAGCAATCGCCCGTTCTTAAATAAGAATCCGCCAAACGATTAGAATCATCCTCATCCTTATAGAAAACAAACTTCCTAAACCATTTCTGGGCATTCTCATAATCCTTCATCTTAAAGTAGCTGTATCCCAGATTATAATTTGCTTCATTAAACTCCTCCTGTAAAATTGCCGTTGGCTGAAAGAAGAACTCTTTATAGCTCTCCACCGCATCGCTATATCTGTAAGTACGATACTGCGCTTCAGCTTTCCAGAAGTAGGCCTTTGAAAGCATTCCTCTATCAGAAGGGTAGGTCATCGAGCGATCATAATAAGTGATGGAATGTGCGTATTGCTCATTTTGAAAAAGCTCTGTTGCTTTATTATAGCATATGACCTGATAAGCCTTTTTCAGCTGTTCATTAAGCGGCCTCATATTCTCAATAGAGCGGAGCGCCTCGTCGTAATTCTTAGACGAGAGATAAACCTTGGTGATGAAAGAATAGGCCTCTTCTATCCGGTCACTTTCGGGATATTTACGGATATACTTCCTAAATGCTCGAACAGCTGAATTATAAGGATCAAATGCTACGTCATAAGTTAGCTTGGCATAATTAAACAGCGCGTCTTCAGCCAGATCGGGATAAAACTCAAGTTCTGATGCAGATAGAAATGCGTTCTTAGCATAAGCTTTCTCCCCCACCTTCAGGTAGGCATCGGCCATTTCATAGAGACTTAGCTGGGCAATAGAATCGTTTCTTATCGAAAGTTTGGAGAATAGCCTGATGGCGTCATAGTAGCCTCCTGACTTGTAGTAAGCATCTGCCAGTTGGAATTCACCAAGAGGATCAAGCCTTGAAGGTGGCTCCTTTGCTTTGCTCAGATAAGTGATCGCCTCCTCATACTGCTGTTCACCGTAAAAGGCATCCCCAATAAGTCGTGATATTTCACTCTTTCGCTTGATCTTAGATGAATCTAAAAGAGGCTTCGCATAGGCAAGTAGCTCTTTGAATTTACCCTGTTTATAAAGGATCTGCGAGATATAATAAGGAGCTATCTTCTTAAATTTTGGGTGATCTTTCACCTTTAACAGGTCTTCATAAGCGGTTTGGTAGTTTCCTCGCTGGTACTCTATATGAGCAAAGTAGTAGGTAGCAAGAGGTTGGTAGGTCCCTTCAGAACCGCGCACCTGATAGAACTTTTTACTGGCTTCATCAAAACGCTTTAGATTGAACAAGGCATATCCATGCTTAAAGAAGAACTCTTGTTGTTGGTTCTTGGCCAGATCGAACTTATCCACCTGATCGAACCACTTGATCACCTTTCTCCAGTTCTTCTTTCTGTAGTTGTATATCCCAAGCTGGAAATAGGCCTCTTTTACCTTTGGACTCTCCGGATGTAAACGAATAAACTCCCTTAATAGAAAATCTGCATCTCGGTTAAAGAGCTCCATTCCACAAAGCGCTGCATAATACCTCGCATTGATGATCACCTCTGTGTTCTTCCCGTCAAAGGTCTGGATCACTTTCTCAAAATGTCGCTGAGCAGCCCCATACTTTTCCTTATCGAAATAGTCCAGTCCCCTGTAGTAGTCGCTTAGCTCAGTTTGGTGAATTTGAGTTCTCTGGGCCAGCAGGGGTCCGCTCGACACAAAGGAAATCAATAGAGTAACTAATAGGATTCGCATGTACTGGAATGTGAGGCTAAAATTACTCAGCTCCTTCCGGCGAGCAGACTAGAGCAGACATAGTTTTCAACACGCCCACGTTAAAACCAAAGCGCTGAAATCCGCATAAATCAAGCCTTTCAGGACGTATTTTAGCTTCAAACATTCACAGGAAATCATACCTTTGAAAAAAGCTGTTCATGTCTGAAGAAATCGTTATTGAGCTTGAAGACGTAGACATTTTCCAGCAGGAGAGTCTGGTGCTGTCTGATGTCAATCTAAAAATCGCCAAGGGAGAGTTTGTATTCCTTATTGGAGCAACGGGTTCAGGTAAGAGCAGTTTGCTTAAGACCTTATATGGTGAGTTAAAGTTGAAAAAGGGAACAGGAAGTGTTGCCGGATTCGACTTAAAGAAACTGAGATCAAAAAAGATCCCTTACCTGCGTCGCAAACTTGGCATTGTATTTCAGGACTTCCAATTACTTAGCGACCGCAGCATTTTAGAGAATCTATTATTTGTCATGAAAGCCACCGGCTGGAAAGACAAAACGAAGATCAAAGAGCGCATTGAGGAAGTACTCGAAAGTGTAGAGTTGCCTACGAAAGGTTTTAAGATGCCTCATCAACTTTCAGGTGGTGAACAGCAAAGAGCGGCTATCGCAAGAGCTTTGATCAATCACCCCAGCATCATTCTGGCTGATGAGCCAACAGGAAACCTCGATCCGGAGACCTCAGCCAGAATATTGGCGCTTCTCAGAAAGATCAGCGATTCAGGAACTACTGTTCTGATGGCAACTCATGACTATGAGCACATGCAAAAGTTTGAATCGCGCATCATCCGTTGTGAAAGCGGAAAACTCATCGATAGTGAGCACTTTAGCACAGTGTAATGCTGAGTATTGCGATTCCCGTTTACAATTTTGAAGTCTCTGAGCTCTGCTCTACCCTAAGCCAGCAATCCAAAGCAGCAGGAATTGAATTCGAGATCCTGGTTATGGACGATAAGTCAGATGACCCATACCGCCAGTCAAATCGGAAGATCGAACAGTTTGATGGGGTCAGTTACCATGAACTCGATCAAAATATAGGTCGTTCAGCGATTCGAAATAAACTAGGCAAAGAAGCCCAATTTGATAAGCTGCTTTTCATGGATTGCGATTCACGGCCTGAACAGGATAACTACATACAGAACTACCTGCCTTACTTTGAACACGACCTCGTGGTTTATGGCGGAAGGTCGTATGAAAAATCAAGTCCCTCCCCAGAATTCATCCTTCGATGGAAGTACGGGATTGAACGCGAGAGTAAGTCTGCAGCCGAAAGACAGGTGGAACCGTACAGGAGTTTTATGACCAATAATTTTTTGTGTTCAAAAAAAACCCTCGAAAACTGCCCTTTTAATGAAGCTTTGCAAGGTTATGGGCATGAAGACACCCTTTTTGCCCTTGATCTCAAAGAGAAAGGCGTTGAAATAAAGCATATTGACAACCCATTATGTCACATCGGACTGGAGAGCGCTGCTGAATATCTAGAGAAGACCAAAGAAGGGGTGATCAACCTTGCGATGATCATTAAAATGGGAAAGCAGGGAGGACGGAATAAGTTATACCGAACTTACCTGCGACTGAAAAAGTTTGGTATGCTAAAAGCATTCCAGTTCTATGCAAAAAAGAATGAGCAAAAAATGCTGAATAATCTGAGCTCAGAAAGCCCTAAACTTCGATATTTCGACCTTCTTAAATTATACTATTTAAGCCAAAGTCTGTAAGTGTATCAGTTTCTCAAAAAACTTGCTTTAAAATTCTTCCCACGAGAACTCCTCCTAAGGAATGAGTCGTCTTTTAGAAAACTACTTCGACCTTTTTACACTGGAGGCCAGCACAGGTGTAATGTGTGTGATGAGAAATTGAACTCATTCATCAAAGCTGAAACCGGAGACTTATGTCCACTGTGTGGGAGTTTAGGAAGAACTCGCTTTTTGAGATTCATGATCAATGAGCAGTTTGAGACTTCAGAATTGTCAGTACTTCATTTTAGTCCGCACAGAACTTTGAGTAGATCCTTGAAAGCAGAATTCAAGTCTTATCAAAGCTCAAACTATGAAGATGGATCCTGTGATCTGCAGCTTGATATACAGGAAACTGGTCTAAACGCTGATTCATATGACTTGATCATCTGTTTTCATGTTTTAGAGCATATTCCAGATGATAGGGCTGCAATGCAGGAACTATTCCGTATACTGAAACCTTCAGGAAACTGCTTAATCCAAGTACCGTTTCGTGTTGGTGAGATGTTGGAAGACCCTTCAATTACAGACCCAGATGAAAGGCTCCGCTTGTTTGGACAAGAAGACCACCTCAGGTGGTATAACCTGGACAGCCTCATTGAGCGATTAACTGCCGTTGGTTTTGAATGCACAGCATTAAAAGCTAAAGCGCTAATTTCCGAAACAGACCTGGAGGCACTCAATATCGCCACTGATCAGTTGATGGTCAAGGCTTCAAAGCCTGGCGTATAGCTCTTTTAGAACGAGCTCATCTTGTTGCCAATTATGCTTCTCTCGAGCCTCCATCGCATTTTTCCGAAGGCGATCATAGTGAGTAGAGTTTTTTAGCAAATGGTTTAGGGCACTAGTGATCGCCTTCTCGTTTACTTCATCGATCAGGGTGGCCACTTCAAAATCCTCATTAAAATCTTTGTACTCGGGGTAGTTCATGGCTAGTTGTGGGACTCCCGCATGCAGGTAATCAAAAAAGCGGTTTGCCAGGGAGTAACGATTACTCAAGCCATCATTGGTAAATAAGGTAATGCCGATCTTTGCCGTAAGGGTATACTTTCTTAATGCATCAGGCTTAAGGTAGCCCGTAAACTCAACTTTGTCTTGCAAGCCTAATGAATTGCACAGATCCTGAAGGTCTTTATAAACATCTCCTTCTCCACAGATGATGAGTTTTGAATCGATGAAAGGCATACACCGAACAAGTTCTGTAAGTCCTCTACCATGATTCACGGCACCTTGATAAAGGATATACTCTTCCTCATCAGTTCTAGGCTCAGCTGAAGTATTGAGTTTTGTGACATTGCGAATTACCGCAAAGCTTCGTCCGTAGGCCTTCTCAAATAAGTTCGCATATGACTTCGATACGGTGTAAGCCATATCCGTTTTAGGGACGCTGAATGACTCCACCCACTTCCAAATCCTTTTCACGAGAGGCCGGTGAACCACCTCCTCCATTTCTGTGAAATACTCATGCGCATCATAAACGAGTTTTGATTTATGCAGTTTCTTTTTGAACACCCCAGGCAGAATGGTATCCAGGTCGCAAGAGCAGATCACATCCGCCTGCTGACTCAGTAGGTATTTAAACAGCTTCCAATTATACTCCAGGTAGAAAAGCTTTCCTTTCTCAAAATCACATTTGATCCTGGTTTGTTTATAGGCTTTATCCTCCAGTGGAAGACTATTTCTTTTTTCCCTGCCAACTAGTTCTACCTCATGACCAAATTCATGAAGCGATTGACAGATCCTCGCCATGCGCTGATCAAAATTCAGATCAGTTGTAACGGTGCAAATGATCTTCATCCTTTGAGCTCAGTATACCAGTTCATATCTAGCTTTCTTAGCACTTCATCACCATCTACCAAAATGGGCGGTTCATAAGGCGGGAAGTAGCTAGCTCTGAAGTGTCGGGCTTGCTTCTCTTCTGGCCAATCTTTGTCGATCCTTTTCAGTTGCTCTATTTCCTTTCGGAGATGAAAGCCACTTTTTCTGTTTTCGAGCTCAGACTGCGGTACCTGCTTGAATTCACCCTGAATGATCAAGGGCCAGGATTGCTCAAAGAGTTGAATTGATTCGACAACGGTTCTCTCGTAAAGGTCCTTCACAAAAATATCCCCTTCAATCGAAAATCGACTTTCAAATAAAAGATCCCCACCATCTATACTTGCGTCGAGTCTGTGAATACTAGTCCCGAATTCCTTTACTTGATCGATAATCGCAAAAGAGAACTGATTGCAACCTCTATATTCAGGAAGCGGTGCCATATGCAGATTAACAGCTAGTTCCCTGGCTTGCGCAATCTCATCTGGCTTTAAGATCTTGTTGAATTGAACAGACACTAAAAAATCGGGTTTCTCATTCAGCTCTGAAAGAGCTGATAGAATTGGAACCCCATATTGATTTGCCAATTCTTCGAGCGTGGATGCCGAACTCAGGGCGTTCTTATTATTCGGGATGATTCCTGCAACTTCGCATGATAATAGCGCCTGATTTTGAAGCATAAAACTCAAACAGGACTCCCCTACTGGTTTACCTCCTAGAAATACTGCTTTTTTCAAGTGCTGTGCGATTCGGCAAAAATAGAATTTAGCCTATCTGATCATCAACTTCTCTGTCTGATAGATAAACTGACCTTTGATCTTGATGACATAAATACCTCCGCCAAAGTCTGACAAGTCAAATGGCAGGCTGTTCAAACCACTGTAAATAAGCAGCTGATCCTGAATGATATCCTGACCAATATTGTTATACACAGTTATTCTGATATCATCATCCAAAAGCGTATTAATGTCAATATTGAAACGACCATTACTTGGGTTTGGTCTTAGGCTCAACTTAGCACATGGTTTAACGGTAATTCTTGCAGTATCGATTGCCGAACATAAGCCTCCGGCATCAGCTTTCACAATGATCTCATTGGGTCCCATTCTCAATGAGGTGGGATCAAGGAGGTTTTCAGTTCCGCCAGGTAAACCATTCAAGCTTATACTTCTCAATGAAGAATCGAGCATGATCTCTATTGGACTTGCGGCGCAAATCGTAGTATCAATTCCTATATTAAGATTTGGCAGTGCATTGATCTTGTAATCTCCTAGAATGGTATCCTCACAAACCCCATTATCGAATATGTACTGATATGTGTAGACTCCAGTGTCTCTTCCATCGATGGAAAGTATAGAGTCTGATGAAATTCCTATTCCTGAATATTGACCTCCTGAAGGACTTACAAGATCGAGAATTCTGGAAGTCTCATCTGCGCAAAACTCCCCTGTACTGGTTGTCATTCTCGCTGGAGAATTCACATTGATAATGGCGGAGGCGGTATCCAGACCACAGGCATTTCCAGCCTCGTAATAGATGCGCGTCCTTGGAACATTAGCCAGCTTTGGATTAAATATTTCATTTTGAACTCTTCCACCAAAATACCTTCCGCCTATAGGTAACCCTCCGGATATAACTACTGCTGTATCATTATAACAAATACTTGTCACATTGAGGTTCAAGCTAACGGATGGTATCTCATTGACAAACACCTCAGCAAAAGCAGAATCGCTACATCCCTGAACGGAGGTAAAGGTATATCGAAGTTCGTAAGTATCCGGGGCTAAAACAGACGGATCAAAAATGCTATCTGAGCTTACTCCTGGACCTGAATATGTGCCCCCAAAAGGAGTCCCATTCCTCAGTGTATCCAAACCAAGATTATTACAAATAGTATCTAAATAAGTGAAGCTCACTATTGGTAATGTATCGATTTGAATAGTCTGACTAGCTGAATCCACACAAGCATTCGCATTAGTATAAGTATATGTTATGGTAGAGCTTAAGGTGCCTGCGCTATCTGGATTGAATATGGTATCATTTCTTACTCCTAAACCTTTATAAACGCCTCCAGAAGGTGTTGCAGTATTTAAAACCAGATCCCCACTCGCTTCGCAAACATTTGCCAGTGCCGGGAAGCTAACCACAGGCAGACTGTCTACTGTAATGGAAGAGAATGCAGAGTCGGCACAAGAATTTGCATCACTGAATACATACTTCAGGTTGAATGTGCCGGTAGCTACAGCTGGATCAAAAAGCCCTGAACTCACATTCGCTCCAGAATAGGTTCCGCCAACAGGACTTCCCTGATTTAATGTAACAAGCGGATTATTAAAGCACTCATTGGGAACTGCCGCAAAACTCACCGTTGGGGCAGTGTCGACCTGAAAGACTGCAATTGCCGAGTCTGTACATCCATTCACATTCGTAAAGATGTAAGTAACACTATCTGGTCCACTGCCAGAGAGCAATGAAGCATCCAATGTATCATTCGTAACTCTTGCACCTGAGTATAATCCTCCCAAAGGCAAGCCTCCTGTTAACTGGAAGGCAGGTGTATTTTCACAGATATTAGCTATGGTACTTAAACTCACTTGCGGCAATGAATCTACCGTGATGGTCTGGCTCACCGAATCAGCACAACCATTGATGTTGGTGAATTTATATTGCAGAATGCTGGTACCTTGACCCGCCAGGGTTGGGTCAAAAGTCGAAGCGACTACTCCATTGCCTGAATAAACTCCACCTGAAGGTGATCCAGTTGTTAAGCTTAGTGCTGTATCACCAAAGCAAATATTTGGCAAGGCGCCAAATGTCACTGTAGGTATGGTATCAACACCAATTGTTTGGAAAGCTGAATCTGAGCAAGAATTTCCATCGGTGAATTCATACTTAAGTGTGAAGGTTCCAGCACCTGTGATTGAAGGATCAAATATTCCAGCTGTAACACCTGGCCCGCTGTATGTACCTCCTGCAGGGATGCCTTCAGATAAAGTATCAACGCCTGCATTACCACAAAGGTTCGCCAGACTCGTGAATTGAACACCGGGAACAGTATCCACGATAATATTCTGGCTGGCACTATCGGTACATGAATTGGTATCGGTAAATAAATAGCTTATTGCGAAGGTACCTGAACCAGCAGAGTCTGGATAGAAGAAGCCAGAGTTTACTCCGGTTCCGAAATAGCTACCACCAGCAGGACTACCTTGATTCAATGCTATACTATCTGCATTTTCACAAATACTTGAAAGGGATGAAAGACTAACCAGTGGTTGAGCAAATACAATCACAGTTGTTGATGCTGTATCGGCGCAGCCATTGCCATCGGTAAAACCATAACTCAGCAAAGTGTTTCCTGCTCCAGCTACTCCTGGATCAAAGCTCGTTCCTGTTACTCCCGTTCCAAAGTATGTCCCGCCTGCAGGTGAGCCTTGATTCAGGCTTATCGCATTAGCTCCAGCACAAAGTGAAGCAATATTTGCAAGGTTAACAACTGGCAGTGTATCTACCGTGATGTTCTGAGTGCTTGAATCAGAACAGGCATTTGCATCTGTGAAAACATACTTAATTGTGGTTGTTCCAGGACCTGGGATTGAAGGATCAAAATTTGAAGCGCTAACTCCAATTCCCGAATATGTTCCACCTACTGGAGTCGCAGTGTTTAAGCTGAACAAACCAGAGCTATCACATAGATTGGATAAGGCAGGGAAATTAATGTTAGGTACCGTATCCACTAAAATCGTTTGAGTCGCACTATCAGTGCATGAGTTGGCGTCGGTGTAAGTATATTTTAAAGTGTAGGTTCCCGAAGTGGCCGTCGAAGGGTCAAATGTAGATCCAGAAACCCCTGTTCCCGAATAAGTTCCTCCTACAGGTAACCCTTGGGTCAGACTTATCGAATTTGCATTCTCGCAAATATTTGAAAGCGTGGCAAATGATACATTTGGTTGAGAGTTAACGGTGATCGTCGTCGTTGCCGTATCTGAACAGCCGTTACCATCTGTAAAGGCATAACTGATCAAGGTATTTCCTGAGCCTGCTACTCCCGGATCAAAGCTTGTTCCTGTTACTCCAGTACCAAAGTATGTTCCTCCAGCTGGACTTCCCTGTGTTAAGGTGATCGCATTACTTCCTTCACACAAAGCACTGATCGCTGATATGCTAACCGTTGGCAAGGTATCTACCGTTACCGTTTGAGTCGCATCATCACTACAGCCGTTGCCATCCGTGAAGCTATAGGTCAATGTAAAGGTTCCAACTCCTGAAGTCGATGGGTTGAAGCTCGTTCCACTTACTCCAGTTCCTGAGTATGTTCCACCCGATGGGCTTCCTTGTGTTAAGGTGATCGGCGAAGCATTCGCACATAAGTTTGATATTGCCGAGAAGCTAACAGTCGGTAAAGTATCTACCACCTGATTCTGACTTGCGCTATCGGTACAGGAGTTTGCATCCGTATAAGTGTAGGTGATCGGCCAGGTGCCCACTCCCGCTGTAGCTGGGTTAAAGGTCGTTCCTGTTACTCCGTTACCCGTGTAGGTTCCACCTGCTGGACTTCCACCTGTTAAAGTGAAGCTGCTTGCATCAACACAAACTGATGTTAAAGAAGCCAGCGTTACATTGGGTTGAGGGTGAACCGTGATCGTCGTCGTTGCCGTATCTGAACAGCCGTTACCATCTGTAAAGGCATAACTGATCAAGGTATTTCCTGAGCC
>CBFHWY010000091.1:0-9825 GCA_965659675.1 Salibacteraceae bacterium
AAGGATTATCTGAGCCGGGAAAAGAGCTTGAAGAGATCTTTGGTGACTCGGAGTATGCCGAGGAGTTAAATGCATTATTCAGTAATTCTTATTTGGCTTCTGAGAACTTGTCGGAAGCGACCATTCGTTTTGTTGAGGAACTATTTGAAGAGGAAGAGCTACTTTGTCTTGATGCAGATTCATCCGCGCTTAAAGATGCTTTTCGTGAAGTCATCCTCGACGAGCTAAAGAATGAGTCAGCCGCATCGGCTTCAGAAAGTGCTAATGCCATTCTTGCAAAGGCTGATTATCCTCAGCAGATCCATATTAGAGATATCAATCTTTTCTACATCCTGGATGGATACAGAGAGCGTATCGTCAGAAAAGGCGAGCAATGGCAAACAAATGATGGAGCTCACCAATGGAGCTGGACCGAGATCGAGCTTGAGGTCAATGAACAGCCGCAACGATTTAGCCCAAATGTCGCCTTACGCCCACTTTATCAAGAGCTCATTTTACCTAATCTTGCTTATGTAGGTGGCGGTGGTGAGATTTCATATTGGTTACAACTAAAGCCAATTTTTGACCATCATAAAGCGGTTTTTCCCATTCTTTTTCCTCGACTTTCAGTTACCGCCCTAAGCCCATCTGCACAGAAGAAAATAGACAAATTGGGATTGGATGTTGCCTCCTATTTTCAGCGAAGCGAGGATCTTGTGAAAAGCTATCTCTCTGCGCAAACTGAAATCTCAGACTTTTCCGAGGAGCGGAAGATGTTAAAGAACATGGAAGAATCTGCACTCCAAAAGATGCAAGACCTGGAAGAAGGTTTTCGAAAGTCGATATCAGCTGAGTTCAATCAAATGGGAAGCAGCCTTGGAAAGATCTACGGCAAATACAAAAAGCAGGTAAAACAGCGTGAAGAGATCTCCATCAATCAACTGAAAAGCGCTCAGGATGCGATTTATCCAGACCAAAAACTGCAGGAAAGAGTCGAGAATTTTTCTTTATGGTATCTGCGAAGCGGAAAAGAAGGACTAAAAGCCATTGAAGATGAAATGGACCCCTTTGCTTTTAACATGCTGGTATTATTTGCGTAAAACTTTGCGCTAAGGCTTTTCTTTCGGCAAGATTGAAATTATACTTTTGGGCATGGAAGAAATGATCCTCATCCTTGATTTTGGCTCACAATACACACAGTTGATAGCCAGAAGGATACGTGAATTAAACGTCTACTGCGAGATTCACCCTTACAACGATTTTCCAAATTTCTCAGAAAATATAAAAGGTCTGATCCTGTCGGGAAGTCCATTTTCGGTGCGGGATGAAGATCACCCAGTTCCAGACCTTAGCGATCTCCCCTCTAATATTCCAGTACTCGGGGTTTGTTATGGAGCGCAATTCATGGCCATGCAGGCGGGTGGACGTGTAGAAGCTTCGGCTCACCGGGAATACGGACGTGCAAACCTCTCGTTTATCAATGAGGAGAATGAGCTCCTACATGCCATTGAAACTGGCTCCCAGGTATGGATGTCACATGGAGATACGATCCTTGACCTGCCAGATAACTGTGAGGTTATTTGCAGCTCGGCAGATGTTAAGGTAGCTGGATATCAATTCAAAGGGGAAGCGCGTTATGGCGTTCAGTTTCACCCGGAAGTCTACCACAGCACTGATGGACTCCACTTGCTTAGAAATTTTGTGGTAGGAATCTGTCATTGCACACAAGATTGGACTCCAGCGCATTTTGTGGAAGAAACGGTAGCAAACCTCAAAGCCCAGATTGGAAACGATAAAGTTGTACTTGGACTATCTGGTGGAGTTGACTCCTCCGTTGCGGCCGTGTTGTTAAACCAGGCCATAGGTCATCAGTTGTATTGCATATTCGTCAATAATGGATTGCTCAGAAAACATGAATTTGAACATGTTCTTGAACAATACAAGGAACTTGACCTGAATGTTAAAGGTGTTGATGCTTCGGAGCGCTTCTATAAAGCCCTGAACGGAGTTTCAGATCCCGAAGAGAAGAGAAAGATCATCGGAAGGGAATTCATTGAAGTATTTGATGATGAAGCCCATCATATTCAAGACGTAAAATGGCTCGGGCAGGGAACGATCTATCCAGATGTGATAGAATCCAAGTCTGTGAATGGCCCATCTGCAACAATCAAAAGTCACCATAATGTTGGGGGTCTTCCTGATTTTATGAAACTCAAATTAGTGGAGCCATTAAATGCTCTTTTTAAAGATGAAGTAAGAAGGGTAGGGGCAGAGCTACACATTCCTCAGGAGATTCTCGGACGTCATCCTTTTCCAGGTCCAGGCCTTGCGATTCGCATCCTTGGAGATATCACGGAAGAAAAGGTACGCACTTTGCAAGAGGTAGATCATATATTTATTAAAGCCTTGAAGGACGAGGGACATTACGACGATGTTTGGCAGGCTGGTGCTATTCTTCTGCCAGTGCAATCAGTGGGTGTTATGGGTGATGAACGTACCTATGAAAATGCCGTAGCATTGAGAGCAGTGACTTCCACTGATGGGATGACCGCCGACTGGTGTCACCTCCCTCACGAATTCTTGAGTATGGTGTCCAATAAGATCATCAATCAGGTAAAAGGCGTTAACAGAGTGGTGTACGACATTAGTTCTAAACCACCGGCAACCATCGAATGGGAATAATTAAGCACTTCATACTCGTTCTGTTTCTGTTGTTCTTGGGTTATTCAGCCTGGGCTCAAGAGGGAGTTTCAAAGGATATTAGGGAACTCAACGGAAAGGAGTTTTACTTCCATACCGTAGCCAAGGGAAACACACTATATGGGATCTCAAGAATGTACAATGTTGACATCGATGAGATCGTAAAGTACAACCCGGATGCCGAACTAGGTCTGCGTATCGATCAATTATTGAAGATTCCAGTCCGTAAAGCGAAGATCAGAAAGGTCGAAAAGAACGAACTGAAGGTGTCTGGCTCATTCCTGATTCACAGGGTGATCAAAGGGGAGACCCTATATGGCATATCCAAACGATACAACATCGATCAGGAAAATATTCTCAAGCACAACCCAGAAGTGAAAAAGGGCATTAAGCCCGGAATGGAATTGAAGATCGAGACGCTGGTTTCAAAACCTGAGACCGCAGAGGAACGATCAATGGAGGCTTTGTATAAACCAGCCAAAAAAGATTCTCTCATCAACCATACGGTTCAAGCAAAAGAAACCTGGTACGGTATCGCTACAAAGTATCAGGTGAACATAGATACCCTCATGTCCTTTAATCATCAGTTTAAAGGAGGACTTGAGATCGGAGATGTATTGCGAATCCCAAAATTTGATCCGAAATACCTTAGCTCTAAAGCAAGAGGAAAGGAAGATACCTTGAGTGTATCCATTAAAAACGACACTTCCACAGCAAGAGTGATGCTCTTTCTCCCTTTCTATTTGAATGAAAATGATACTTCGTTCATCAAGAAAGAAGAAGAAGGGCTCACCTACAAAAATGAGATCAACCCGAAATCAAGATTGGCTTTTGAGTTTTATGAAGGAGTACTGCTGGCTCTTGATAGCTTAAAGAACCGGGATCTCGATATTGAACTCCTGGTATTCGATACCAAATCCACCCAAAGAATGGATTCTCTATTGGACTCACTGAGCTTTAGTCAGGTTGACCTGATCATTGGACCACTATACCGGTCTAATTTTCAAAAAGTACTCAACTATGCTAAACCATATGGGATCCCAATGATCAGTCCGGTTCCTCAGAGCAACAAGATACTTCTCGATAATCCAAATGTGATCAAGATGTCGCCGTCCTACGCTTCTGAAGTGGCTTTCATTCGCAATTATTATGATAATAAACTAAAAGGAGGAAACTTCTTTTTGGTGAATTCTTACAAGTTCAAAGACATGGCTCTGATCAATATCTTCTTTAACGAAGGGGAAGGTCCTGAGGCTTTTGATTCCACACAGATGCTGAATATCTCCGAACCAGAAGATGTTGAATTAAGCAGCAAGCTTGATACTCTGGGTAATTACTTTTTTGTTGCCAGTTCTGATAAGGGCTATGTAGGCCGCTTCGTGAATATGCTTTATCCCTATGCCAGAGAGTACCCAGTAACTGTGATCGGCATGAGCAACTGGTCGGATTACGACCATTTAGACATTGATTATTTACAGGAGATGAACCTGCATTATACCACGGAATTCTTTGTGGATTATGATGATCCTGACGTGATAGAATTTCTTAAAAAGTATCGTAAACGTTTTGGAACAGAGCCAATCAAGTATGGTTTCATTGGTTATGAGCTCATGCTTAATTTCATTGATTTCAATAGCACGAATGCGATTCAGGACCTTGAGACCATCAACTCCAGTGGGATGGTCTTAAATTTTGACTTCAGGAAGTTTGATTTCAGCAACGGGATCGAGAATCGTGGACTATTCCTCATTCGAAGCGATAATTACCGCCTGGAGAAAGCCCAATAAAAAGGCCCGCGTTAGCAGGCCTTTCAAATACATCATATCATTTCTCTTATTGCTGAGCTAAAGAGAAATCCATCTTTTCAGTGTTGTAGTCTCCGTTCATCAAACGAACTTTCACTTTATCAAAGGCATTCAAGGTATACTCCACATCTTCTAATGTATGAGCCGCAGTTGGGATCAGGCGAAGCATGATCACTCCTTTTGGAACTACAGGATACACAACCATGGAGCAGAAAATACCATGATTCTCTCTCATATCAATAATGATGTTTGCAGCTTCAAATGTGCCTCCTTTAAAGAACACAGGAGTCACACAAGAATTGGTCACTCCCAGATCAAAACCTCTTTCCCTCAAACCACTCTGAAGTGCATTGGTGATTGTCCAAAGTCTTTCTTTGAAGCCCAGATCGTTTCTGAAAAGCTCAAGTCTTTTTAAGTTTCCAGCTACAATTGGCATTGGAAGCGACTTTGCAAAGATCTGAGATCTCATATTATATCTGAGGTACTCAATGACATTTTCATTCGCGGAGATAAAACCACCTATTGATGCAAAGGCCTTCGCGAAGGTCCCAAAATAAACGTCAATCTCATCCTGAACACCTTGCTCTTCTCCGGCACCAGCTCCTGTTTTACCTAAAGTTCCAATTCCATGAGCATCGTCAACAAAAAGCCTAAAGTCGTAGGACTTTTTCAATTCTGCGATCTCCTTGAGCAGACCTTGATCTCCAGCCATTCCGAAAACGCCTTCGGTTACCACCAGGATTCCGCCCTCTGTACCATCAACAATTTTGGTCGCTCTCTCTAATTGTATTTTGAGTTTTTCAATGTTATTGTGGGGATAAACGAATCTTTTTCCCTGATGCAGTCTAACACCGTCAACCATACAAGCATGCGATTCGGAGTCATAAATTACCACATCATTCCTGTCAAGGAGTGCTTCAATAGCTGACATACATCCCTGGTAGCCGTAATTAAGTAGAATGGTGTCTTCTTTGCCAACAAAAGACGAAAGCTCAGCCTCAAGTTGTTCATGAAGGTTTGTATTCCCTGTCATCATTCGAGCACCCATCGGCAGACTTAAGCCGTACTCCTTAGACGCCTCGGCATCGGCTTTTCTTACCTCTGGATGGTTTGCCATTCCAAGGTAATTGTTCACACTCCAAACAAGCATGTCCTTACCGCGAAAGCCCATTCTATTTCCAATTTCTCCCTCAAGTTTGGGGAACATGAAATAACCATGCGAATACTCTGAATGCTTCCCTAGAGCTCCTCTGTTTTTCTTGATTTTCTCGAATATATCCACTCTACTATACTTTAGGTTTAATGCAAAAATACAATTAGTCTGATTGATACTAATAGTCTATTTAAACAGTTAAAAAAAGTCACTTGTTTATAAGTCTATCTTTGCGCGCAATGAGAAAACTCTTGTTTCTATTTCTATTGTCGGCCCTTTTTGTGACTGGATGTTCTGAATATCAGAAGGTTTTAAAGAGTACAGACCTTAATTTGAAGCTCAAAAAGGCCAACGAATATTATGAAAAAGAAAACTATTATAAAGCCTTGCCACTTTACGAAGAGCTGGTAAGTATCTACAGGGGAACCGCCAGGGCTGAGGAAGTATACTACAAGTATTCCTATTGTGAGTATTATCTACTTGACCTATACCTGGCATCCTATCGCTTTGAAAATTTCACCAAGACCTTTCCCAATAGCAAATATCGCGAGGAATGCACCTTTATGGCAGCTTATTGCGATTACCTCATGTCGCCCAAAACATCCCTTGAACAGAGTGCAACCTATGATGCGATCAGAAAGCTACAGCTGATCACAGAGCAATATCCAAATAGTAAATATGCCGATTCGAGCGAAGTCTTACTTGATGAACTACGGTTTAAACTGGAGACAAAAGCCTTTGAAAATGCACACTTGTACTACAAAACGGAGTACTATGAGTCTGCAGTTGTAGCCTTTAAGAATGTATTAAAGCGTTTCCCAGACACTGAATATAGGGAAGAGGTCTATTTTGGCATACTTCAAGCGCAGTATGAATTAGCCATAAACTCCATAGAATCAAAAAAGAAGGAGCGATTTGACAAAACTATCCAAGCTTATATTAAATTTGCAGACTCTTTTCCAAACAGTTCATATATGATCAGGGCTGAATCGATCTATGAAGAATCGAAGCTCAAGTTGGAAGAGATAAAAAAGAAAAATCAATCTTAGATGGATTACAAAAAGACAGACGCACCAGACAGCACAGTAACCAGAGACCTTCTAGATCTTAGTGAGGATGTAGGTAACGTGTACGAAACCCTTGCTATTCTTTCGAAAAGATCGAATCAGATCGCGCAGGACATAAAAGAGGAGTTGACCTCAAAGTTGGCTGAATTTGCTTCTTCTACTGATAATCTAGAGGAGATCTTTGAGAACAGAGAGCAGATCGAGATCTCAAAATTCTACGAAAGGTTAGCCAAGCCTACGGCAATCGCAATTGAAGAGCTAGAAAATCAAAAGGTATATTACCGCCTACCGGAAGAGACGGAGGATCAGTAGATGAATGCTCTCCTCTAAAAAAATACTTCTTGCCGTAACAGGCAGCATCTCTGCCTATAAGGCAGCTTACTTAATTAGACTTCTCAAAAAAGAATCCGCTGAGGTGAAAGTGATCATGAGTCCATCCGCTCATGACTTTATCACTCCCTTAACACTTGCTACTTTATCTGAGAATGATGTTCTCAGCGATTTTGTCGCAGATAGGGCTAAAGGAAGCTGGAATAATCACGTTGACCTTGCCTTGTGGGCAGATCTAATGGTCGTTGCGCCTGCTTCTGCAAACAGCTTATCCAAAATGGCATCCGGTCAGGCTGACAATCTTTTATTAGCCACCTATCTATCTGCAAAATGCCCGGTAGCGTTTGCTCCTGCTATGGATCGGGATATGATCAAGCATGAGGCTACAGCAAATAACATCCGCATTCTTGAAAAAAGAGGACATCTGCACATTAAAAGTGAATCTGGAGAGCTTGCAAGCGGCCTCGAAGGGGATAGCCGATTGGCAGAGCCAGAACACATCCTTGATCAGATCAAAGAATTTTTTGCCTCTCGCTCCAAGCTCAATGGAAAACGCATTCTGATAACTGCTGGTCCAACGCAGGAGGCGATAGACCCCGTTAGGTACATTGGTAATAGATCTTCTGGGAAAATGGGTTATGCCATCGCAGAGGAAGCCATGAGCCGTGGTGGACACGTTTGTTTGATCAGTGGTCCAACTCAGATCAATTCCCCGGCGGTTCAGGAATGGCTATCTGTAGAAACTGCTGCACAGATGTACGACGCATGCCTTGAAAGAGCAAATGATTTTGATGTTTTGATCATGTCTGCTGCCGTGGCAGATTTTAAGCCCAAAAAGAGTTCCGGACAGAAGATCAAGAAGGAGAAAGGGATAGAACATATTGAATTGGAGTCGACGAATGATATCCTCAAGGAGTTGGGTCAAAAGAAGCAAACGGGGCAGGTGCTGATTGGATTTGCACTAGAATCTGAGAATGGTCTGGAAAATGCACGCAAGAAACTTGAAACAAAGAATCTGGATGCGATCGTACTAAATTCGCTTGAAGACGAAAACGCAGGTTTTGCCGTTGATACTAACCTGATCCGAATCATATCAAAGGATAAGTCGATCGATCAATATGAACTTAAACCAAAAACAGAAGTTGCAAAAGATATACTCAACTATGTGGAAGGCTTGTTTTAGTCTTGTGCTAGCGTGCTTGTCAGTTTCTGTGTTTTCACAGGAATTGAAGTTTGAAGTTGAGGTGAACGCACAACGACTATCGAATGTCGACCCCAGTCTTGTTGAGCAACTCGAACAGAATATCACCGAATTCATCAATGCCAAGGTTTGGACCGGCGATAATTTTAAAGAAGAAGAGAGGATTGAGGGAAGTATATTGATCACGCTCAATGAACGTCTCACTCAGAACACCTTTAGTGGTGATCTTCAGATCATTTCGGCCAGACCGGTTTATAATTCATCCTATTCCACTAACCTCCTATTTTTTAAGGATCCCGATTTTGAGTTTGAATTCTCACAATTTGCGAACCTTCAATTTGCGGAGAATCAGTTCATATCCAATTTAACCTCTGTGGTTGCCTTTTGGGTTTATATGACATTAGCCTGGGATTATGATAGCTTTTCTCAATCCAGTGGAACACCCTATCTCAGAAATGCAATGAACGTTGTAAATGCTGCACAAGGTTCAGAATTCTCTGGTTGGAAGTCGGATGCCAAAGGTGAGAAGAACCGCTTTTGGGTTGTGGAAAATCATATGAATGCTCGCTTTGAAGGCTTTCGAAAGTGTCTTTACATGTATCACAGAAAGGGCCTTGACTTAATGGAGTCGAACCCAACCGAAGCACGCAAGAATATCCTTCTTGCCCTTACCGAATTGAAGTCCGTTTTTCAATATCGCCCAAACAATATCAACCTTCGGATCTTCTTTAATGCCAAGAACAAAGAATTGGTGAAGATATTCAGCAAGTCTGATCGGGAAGAGAAGCAGAAAGCCTACAACCTGCTCACAAGCATTGATCCGGCAAACGCAAATAAGTATCGAGAAATTCTCAGCGCAAACTAAGAATCCATAAATTCGATCTGTGCTCAGAAGACTTTACATAAAGAACTATGCGCTGATCGATGAGATCCATGTGGAATTCGGAAATGGATTCACCGTGGTCACTGGAGAAACTGGTGCTGGAAAATCGATCATTTTAGGGGCGCTTTCACTTGTTCTGGGTGAAAGAGCCGATTCAGATAAGATCAGGGAGGGAGAGAAGAAGTGTGTCATAGAAGCAGAGTTTGAGTTACCTGAAAAATTTGACCGATCATTCTTCCAGGAAAATGAACTTGACTATGAGGCTTCTAGTATACTTCGACGTGAGTTGCTCGCTTCAGGCAAATCAAGAGCATTTATAAACGATACACCAGTGAAACTAGGTGTTATTAAGGACCTGGCCTCTTCACTGATCGATATTCATTCTCAGAATGAGCACATCAGCTTGAATGAATCGGCTTTTCAATTGCGTTTTCTGGATGAGTTTGCCGATCTGGCTCAACTTAGGGAAGAGCATGCCAGGCTTTACCGCGAGAGCAGCGATCTTCAAGCCGAGCTTGACAAAAAGAAGCAGGAACAGGCTCAGCGCATTCAAAATAGAGATTTCTGGCAATTTCAATTTGAAGAATTGGATCAGGCTGAACTGAAGGAAGGAGAAGTGTCAAAACTTGAGGATCATTTAAAGGTCATTTCAAATTCAGAAGAGCTGAAGTCGAGTTTGTATCAGGTTGGTGCTGAACTTGGAGAGC
>CBFHWY010000092.1:0-9749 GCA_965659675.1 Salibacteraceae bacterium
AGATGAATTGGAAAGGCAAACAGATCATTGAGGTCATCGAAGATTTTAATATTAGCTATACCAATAATATTGATCAGATGACCAATGAAATGTACCGGGATGGTATTCACCTGAACGAAAAAGGACATCAGTTTCTGGCCGAACAGGCACATCAACTACTTTTGACCCGTGGCTGGCTCTCAGAATAAAAAACAGGTCGTTTTACTTTTTTCAGAGCTCTCCTATTACTTCCTCGCAGGGCTTGACTCGATTAATGATAACACCGAGATTTCTGTGTCTGTAGTGCACTGGAGTGTGAACCCCGAGGCACCTTTTGAATTTCGCTTTCCTAAGCATGTGCAGTTCTTTAGTCGCTCAGACTTTGATGATGACCAACTCTCAAACTTGCTCGAAGAATTACAACCTGACCTGATCTTTTGTGCGGGTTGGTTAGATAAAGGATACATCAGAGTCTTGCGTAGCATGAATTCCGTGAAACGCGTGCTTACGATGGATAATCAGTGGAGGTCCACACCTCGTCAACAGCTGGCCAGGCTCGCTTCAAAATTCAACTTTCTTCGGATGTTCGACGCTGTCTGGGTGCCCGGTGAGAAACAAAAGACCTTTGCTCAAAAGCTGGGTTTTAAGGAAGCACAAATTCAAATGGGTTTCTATTCTGCTGACCTCAACTATTTTAATGCGGTCTATCAGAGTTCCATAAGGGCTAAGGAAAAAGGCTTTCCTCATGTTTTTCTTTATCTAGGTCGCTATGCTCCAGAAAAAGGAGTGGATATGCTCATTGAGGCCTTTGAAGAACTGAAAAAGGAGCAGGACAATGACTGGAAGCTGATCTGCGCGGGTACAGGAAAACTGCGCGGTAATTATAAAGACACAAAAGATATTCAACACCTGGGCTTTGTGCAGCCTTATGACCTGGACGCGCCTATGAGCGCTGCAGGTGTATTTGTGCTTCCCAGCACTTTTGAACCCTGGGGCCTTGTAGTTCATGAGGCAAGTGCTGCGGGTTTGCCACTCATTGTGACAGATGTTGTTGGTGCAGCTGGCCAGTTTGCAACAGAGGAGAACGCACTTCTTATTGATGCAGGTTCTAAAGCATCCTTAAAGCAAGCCCTGGCCAATATAATGGGTCGATCTGATTCAGAACTACTGTCGATGGCTAAGGCATCTCACCGTATTGCTCAAAGGATCACCCCGGAGATGTGGGCAGAAAAGCTATTTTCGTTTCTGGAACAATGAGAAGAATACTGGTAAGTGGTGGTGCGGGAAATGTAGGGAGTGCCCTGGTCAAAGGCCTGCTGAATAATCCCGATAATTATGTGGTGATCGCCGATAATCTTATCACCGGTTCCGTAGAAAAACTTCCGGAACCATCGGATTCATGGTCTTTTGTCAAATGTGATGTCAATAATTACAAAGACATTTCTGAGATCATGCAGTCGAATAGCTTCGATTATGTTTTTCATTATGCTGCTCTTGTAGGAGTCCAACGAACACAGGAACATCCGCTGATGGTGCTAAACGACATTGACGGCATCAAGAATATCTTAAGCCTGGCAAAGAATACTTCGGTTAAACGGGTCTTTTACTCTTCCTCATCTGAAGTTTATGGGGAACCGGTTGAAATTCCTCAACATGAAGAACGCACTCCCCTGAATAGCCGGGTGCCTTATGCGGTGGTGAAGAATGTGGGGGAGTCTTTTTTTAAGACCTATCATCAGGAGTTTGGAATGAATTATACCATCTTCCGCTTCTTTAATACCTATGGTCCGGATCAGAGTGCGGATTTCGTTGTTTCTCGCTTCCTTCGAATGGCACTTAAAGGAGAGGATATTACCATTTATGGTGATGGTGAGCAAACGCGTACCTTCTGTTACGTGGATGATAATGTTGAGGCTACGATAAAGGCTTTCTACAATGACCTGTTTGTGAATGACACAGTGAATATCGGTGGCGCTAAGATCTACACGATCAACGAATTGGCCAGGCTGATCATTGAGCTTACTGGGTCGAAGAGTAAGATCATTTATTTACCACCACTGGAAGAAGGGGATATGACGCGACGTCAACCCGACAATTCTAAAATGAAGAAAGTACTCGGTCGTGACCTGATCGATATCCCTGAAGGGATAAAGTTGATGTTGAAGGATCCTAATTTCCGCTAATGTGTGGAATCTCAGGAATAGTAAGTAGAGATCCGCAGATCGAGAAGAAGCAGATCTGCGAAAAGATGACATCTCTTTTGTCGCATCGCGGACCTGATCATCAAGATACTTTCTCTGATGACCTTCTGAGCCTGGGGCATGCCCGCCTTTCTATCATCGACCTTAGCGAAGAGGCCAATCAACCTTTTCATTTGGAGAGCCATGGTTTGAGCATTGTATTTAATGGGGAGATCTACAATCATCTTGCATTGCGAAAAGAGCTGAGCTCATTCTCTTTTCGAACCCAATCTGATACCGAAACCTTATTGGCTTCATTTGCCCAATGGGGTATTGGTTGTTTAGAGAAACTTGAGGGGATGTTTGCTTTTGCGATCTATGATCAAGGCAGTAAAGAACTTTTCATCGCAAGAGATCGCCTTGGGATCAAACCACTATATTATCATTCAGGAGATAAGGCCTTTGTTTTCTCATCTGAGTTGAGAAGTCTTGCTGCTTCTGGCTTGTTCAAAAGAAGGATCTCGGAGAACGCGGCACTTCAAATGCTGCAATACCAGGCGGTTTCTTCATTCGAAAGCATTTTAGAAGAGGTTCAGCTTTTACCCCCTGCATGCTATCTAAAGATAACGGAGAGCGACACAGAACTTGCGGAGTATTGGAAACCTACTGAAGGGGGCATATATAACCTGAGCAGAGAGGATGCGAAAAAAAGGATCCATGATCTGCTTTTTGAATCCGTTGAGAAACGATTGCTCAGTGATGTTCCCCTGGGGGCTTTTCTTTCAGGGGGAATTGACTCCAGTGCCATTGTGGCTATTATGAGTCAGCTTAGGGAGACCCAGGTGAGTACATTCTCTGTCACTTTTGATGAACCTGAATTCTCCGAAAAGCGATACTCGGATATGATCGCTCAAAAGTATCACACTCAGCACAATGAGGTACGCCTTAAGGCAACAGACTTTCTGGAATTGGTTCCCGAAGCTATTAGAGCCATCGATCAGCCAAGTGCTGATGGTATAAACTCTTATGTGGTTTCAAAATACACCAGGGAGGCTGGGCTTACTGTCGCCCTCAGCGGTTTGGGTGGAGATGAGCTTTTTCTTGGATATCCATTCTTTCGTCAGCTCGAATCACTGTATCAAAAAAGATGGATCTACAGTTTTCCTCAATGGATGAGAAATATTGGAGCTTCCATCCTTAACAGCCCTTCTGACCTTAAAAAACAAAAATTCGCAGAGTTTCTGCGGAAGGAGAGTTTTGACCTGAAGAAGATCTACCCAGATTTTAGAAAGGTCTTCCCAGCTAAAGAAATGGAGGCTATTTCAAGCTCAGGGAAACAAGAGCTCTATCCGATCAGCCTCTTTGATGAATATTTGGAAAACTACAATATTCCATTGCAGTCTAAAGTGAGCATTCTTGAACTCAAAGGCTATATGCACTCGGTACTATTGCGCGACACCGATCAAATGAGCATGGCGCATGCACTGGAGGTGAGAGTTCCTTTTTTGGATCATAAGCTGGTGGAATTCATGATGCGCCTGCCGGATCATTATAAATTTGGCAAACAACCAAAAGACCTACTGGTCGAAAGCCTAGGAAACCTACTCCCAGGTGAGCTTGTCAATAGACCTAAAATGGGTTTTATTCTTCCCTGGGAACAGTGGTTGCGCAATGAGTTGAAGGACTTTGCAGAACAAGGAATTGACAAACTCGAGGCACTGGAATACCTAAATTACGGAAGAATTCGTGAAATTTGGACTTCCTTCCAAAAACAAGAAGGAAAATACAGCTGGTCGAGACTATGGCCATTTGTGGTTCTGGGTCATTCCCTGGATAAATACAATGGATGATGAAACTTCTGATCTTCACAGACTGGTATGAGCCAGGATATCTCGCAGGTGGCCCCATCAGGTCACTTCAAAACCTTGTAGGGCGACTGAAAGAAGAAATGGAGATCGATGTCTTTACTTCCAATAGGGATTTTTCATCCTCAGAACCTTACGACTTGCCAGCAGATCAGTGGATAGAGCGCAATGGGGTCCGGGTCTGGTATTGTTCAGATGTCCAATATAATTCAGCTACGATCAAGAATATACTGTCTGAAAAGAAGTATGATCGAATCTATATGAATAGCCTTTTTTCTGTTCGCTATACGTTGAGGCCGTTGATCATTTTAAAGCGGCTTTCGTATCGTTCTGAGCAGATCATTCTAGCACCAAGGGGAATGTTAGGTCGCGGAGCCTTGCAGCTTAAAAAACGAAAAAAACGGATTTTTCTTTGGGCTACTAAACATGTTGGACTCTTTAGGGGGATTTCATGGCATGCAACAAGTGAAGATGAAGAAATCCAAATAAGAAAGCATTATGGAGAAAAGGCTCGGGTTATTCTGGCAACCAACATGCCTAATCCGAACCTGGCACAAAAAGCAAAAGCAAGGCATGGAGGCAAATGGCGATTGGTATTTCTAAGTCGGATTTCACCAAAAAAGAATCTGAAATTTGTGCTTGAGTGCATTGCTCGTTATTCCGATCAGAAGCACTTTAGATTTGACCTTTATGGTACTCCTGAGGACAAAAAATATCTCCAGGAGATCCTTGACCTGGCAAGGCAAAATGAAATAGACCTTGAGTATCATGGGGCTGTTCCGCACAACAAAGTAGCGGAAACTTTGCGTTCGGGTGACTTTCTGGTCTTACCCACCTTAAATGAGAATTATGGACATGTGATCTTTGAGAGTTTGGCTGTGGGCACCCCCGTTTTGATCAGCGATCAGACTCCATGGAGAGGCTTAAAAGAGAAGTATGTGGGCTGGGACGTGCCGCTTGATCCACCTTCATGGAAAAAGGTCCTTCAGGAGGTAATTGACACATCCGAAGAGGATTACGAAAACATGTCAGAAGCTTCCATAAGCTATGCAAAAGAACATTTGGATTCGATCGACCTAAGTCCATACTTTCGTTTATTCCAAAGCAAGGAGAACTGAGCGTGCAAGACCTGAAGAACTTTCGAAATGATGAATTTGATCCGGGCAGAGGCTTTCTGATTCGTGGCCTTTGGTTCCTCGTGAATGCATTGATCTTTAATTCTTACCTATTTCCATTTTATGGGATCAAGCGATTGATATTAAACATGTTTGGAGCCAGCATTGGCAGGGGCGTGGTCATTAAGCCTAAAGTGAATATTAAATATCCATGGAAACTGAAGATTGGAGATCATAGCTGGATCGGAGAGAGGGTATGGCTGGATAACCTGGACGAATTGGAGATCGGTGCGAAGGTTTGTATCTCACAGGAAGCTTTGATCTTGTCAGGAAATCACAACTACAGGAAAAGTGGCTTTGATCTTATGACCGAAAAGATAAGCATCAAAGATGGTGCATGGATCGGAGCACGTGCTATGGTCACCTCAGGGGTAACGGTGGAGAAACATGCCATTTTGAGTGTGAATTCGGTGGCTAGCGATGATCTTCAAGAAGCTTGGATCTATCGCGGTAACCCGGCTAAACTGATCAAGAACAGAACACAGGATGAAAATTAGTGTCATAACCTGTACCTATAATTCCGAAGACACTGTTGAAGATTCAATATTGTCTTTTCTGGATCAGGACCATCAGGACAAAGAGCTGATTGTGATAGATGGGGCATCTAGCGACAACACACTTCAGATTCTCGAAAAATACCGAGAACACATCTCCACACTGGTTTCAGAAAAAGACAAAGGCATTTACAATGCAATGAATAAAGGGCTTCAAGAGATCTCTGGAGACCTTTTTGGCTTTTTGCATAGTGATGATATTTATTCGGGTCCAAAGGTCTTATCCGCAATAAATGCCCAGGTAGAGAAAACACAATGCGACATACTTTATGGTGATCTGGTCTATACCGATAAGTCGGCAAAGAAGGTGATCCGATCATGGAAGAGTGGTGAATTCAGGAGAAAGGCCTTTAAAAGAGGCTGGATGCCACCTCACCCAAGTCTATACATGCGAAGTGACCTTCTAAAAAGGAGTGGTGGATTTAACGAAAGCTTTCGGATCTCGGGAGATTATGAGTTCATGCTTCGCTATCTCTACCTAATGGAAACAAAGGTGGCTTATTTGCCTCAGGTCCTGATTAAAATGAGAGTAGGGGGGGAGAGCAATCAGAGTTTATCTAATCGACTAAAGGCGAATGCTGAGGATAGAAAAGCCTGGAGAATAAACGGACTGAATCCATTTCCCGCTACTAGCCTTAAGCCAGCACGAAAGATCTTTCAGTTTCTGGGAAACCGACCTAGAATTTAGCCTTGGATCTTCTTTTTCGGGGTTTACCCTTAATGAAGTTGTACTTGGCTCTTGAGAAACTTGTTTTGCCTCTCAATGCATATCCGTAGGTGAATCCCGCTACGAAGTATGAATCGTTATTTTCAGGATTTCCGCGTTTAGCAGGAACTGCGGGGTTCGCTTTTGAACCTTCACCGTAAAACTTAGAGCCAATAAACAATGGATCGTTTGGATCCATCTCAACACTGCGGTCTGCCAAAGTTCTGGCAATAGGATCTTCAAAATTATCTGGGTTCTTGTAGAAGCTGCTCACGTCATCAAGATAGTCTGTCATGGTCCATCTCCAGCCAAATTCAGCACCTATCACATGACGCTTGTTGAAGCGGAAGTGAGCACCAACTCCAACAGGAGCTGTAAATTGGAAGCGTCCATATTGATTGCCTTCTGTCTGCAAAGGTTGCAGAGCTACCCATTCGTCATTCAATTTTGCTTTAGGATTACTCCAAACCACACCTGCACCTCCATATAGGAAGAAGTTGAAATTCAATCGATACCTGAAGGTTCTACCCACATCATGAATTCTGATGATGTGCCACTCCAAACGAGGAGTTAATTCTACCAGTCCGTTTCTAAAACTAAGGTTCCTTGAATATCGTTCTGGGTTCGGACTGTTTCTATCATCGCCCGAGATCATCGCCTGAGTGATATGAAGTGAAGCGGCTACGCTGTTCCCCATAAAGTAGCGACCATAAGCTCCACCAGATATTCTTGTTGCTTCTATCTTCAGGTCGTAGATAAAGTCACGCGCTGGACCTTCGCCACCTCCAATGTCTCCAAGGTAGTTGGCAGCGCCGAGCTTGGCACCAAAATCCCATATATACTGGGCGTTTAGTGAGACGCTTCCGAGAACGATAGATGTGATAAGTAATAGTTTCCTCACGGTGGATTTTATTTCCAAAGTGTACAAAAGTAACACATTGCGATGAACCAAAAGAATTGATTCTTATTCAATTGACCAAATCTTTTAGGATTTCACCGATGGTTGATGAGTTTAAACCTTTGAATTCCTTGCTGTGACTACAATAAAGCCGCATTATCAATATTATTCCCAAAATCAACTGCTTTGAGTAATTTTGTAGCCGCTAATGCGTTATTATTTCGTGAAACTTCGATTACTGGTTCTTCTACTGGGGCTTATTCCTTTGAGCTTGATATCTCAGGTTGCCGCTCCGAGCATTCGATGTGTTGAAGTGGAGGATAATGGTGATGTTACGATCACATGGCAGCCGCCGGTCAACAATTTCGGACAATTTCGAGAGTACGAGATCTATTCTTCTACCAACCTCACTGGACCCTATACACTTTTGGGTACCATACCCGTATGGGGTACGAACTTCTATACCCATGCTGGAGCTGGAGTGCCAGGCGGGGGACAACTTTATTATTACATCATCACGCGTTACGATGATGGAAGCTTACAATCGAGTAGCCCTTCAGACACAGTAAGTCCAATGATCTTGAGTTTGACGAAATTTAGTCCGGACCTTTCGGGAATGTTGAATTGGAACGCTATTCACGACCCACGTTTTCCGACAAACAATCAGGATTTTGAGATCTACAGAAGATTCAGATACAATGGTAATCAATGGCAGCCCTGGGCTCAGATCAGCCTGGAAGATTACCTGATAAGGAACTATACCGATTCAGCGAGTATCTGCGATGGAGCGGTAGCCTATAAGATTGAATTACCAGATCGTCTGGGCTGTCAATCGCGATCGAATATTGAGGCGGATACACTTTATGACTTAAACCCACCGGAAGCACCAGTGATCGATTCTGTATCGATCGATAATGACAATGGAACGGTATTGATCGGGTGGACTCCGAGCTCTTCTCCAGATGTTACCGGCTACATCATTACACGCGGACAATTTCCTAACAGTACCATCATTGATACGGTAAATGGAAAGGAAAAGACGTCTTACATTGACAATGAATCTGGCCTGGATTATTTCTCAAGCCCACTTTTTTATCAGGTCACTGCAGTGGACTCTTGCGGAAATACGAGACCAGCCCCAGCGGAACACAGCACGATAAACCTTCAAACCGATAAAGATCTGTGTTCGAGAGAGATCCTCCTAAGTTGGAATAATTACGACGGATGGCCCTCTGTGCAGCGATATACCATTTTTGTGAGAGAGGACGCCGGACCTTACAGGTTATTGGCAGATCTTGATGGAAATACAAGAACTTTCGCTCATGAAGGCATTGATGCTACTAAGATCTACTGTTACATTATTGTAGGCAGAAGCAGTGGAACACCTGGTACTTACGTTTCGACTTCGAACCTGGTTTGTGTGAGTTTTCCTGCCCTTGAGGCTCCTTCTTTTGAGTACATAAGGAGTGTGGATGTGATCGCAGATGATACTATTGAGGTTACAGCCTACCTGGATACAAGTGTTTCAGAAGATGCGGTAGAATATTATCTCTTAAGAAGGTCCTATGATCGTGATGGACCATTTGTTACCCTCGACACCTTACGACTCGATTCATCTGTATATGAACTTATTTACCGAGATACTGGAGTTTCAGCCAATCAATTCCAATACGCCTATGTAGTGGATGCCATCGATAACTGTGATCAGGTGATCAAAAGATCGAACGTGGGGCGGAGTATTCACTTGACGGCCAGGGGAGATAAATATGACTACCAAAATGAATTGAATTGGAGTCCCTATGTTGAGTGGTTAGAATTTGGATCAGGTGTGCAGCAATATGATGTCTATTTAGGGCTCAATAATGAGTTTGGAGGCCCACCAATTGGAAGTGTTGGTCCCACAAGCTTTCGATTCTTTGATGCCCTTAATCTGGAAGTGGAATTCGCAAGCACCTTCTGCTATTATGTAGAGGCCGTTGAGCAGGAACCCAACTTATTCGGACTCAGAGATACGAGCCGTTCAAATGTAGTTTGTGTTTCTTATGATCCAGATGTTTACATTCCAGATGTATTTACACCAAATAAGGACAGCAGAAATGAGTTTTGGAAACCTGTCATGCCTTACATCAACCCTGCGGATTATCGATGTGACATCTATGATCGTTGGGGGAATCTTGTATTCGTTATTGATGAGAATAATTACGCCGGATTCCCAGGTGAAACCTCTGGTGGTAGTCCTTATCCAGTAGGAGTTTACATCTACCACCTCCGCGCTACTGCTGAAAGCGGATCTCTTGTTGAGCGAAAAGGAAGTTTTTATCTTCTTAGGTAGTTAGGAAGTTGGATAGTCTGAAGGTCTGAAGGTCTGAAGGTCTGAATATCTGAAGGTCTG
>CBFHWY010000093.1:0-9683 GCA_965659675.1 Salibacteraceae bacterium
GCAATATCTCAAGGGAAGAGCAGGATGAGTTCGCTGTTGAGAGTTACAATCGAAGCGCCGCTGCCTGGGAAGCAGGTAAATTTTCTGATGAGGTAGTTCCTGTTGAGGTTCCACAAAGAAGAGGTGAGCCTATAATTGTAGCCGAAGACGAGGAATTCAAGAATGTTAAAATGGAGAAGATTCCATCGCTTCGTCCAGTATTTGACAAAGAAGGAAGTGTGACTGCGGCCAACGCCTCAACACTCAATGACGGTGCCTCTGCGGTGTTGCTTATGAGCAAGGATAAAATGGAAGCGCTCGGTTTGACGCCTGTTGCGAAGATCGTATCCTTTGCAGATGCAGCGCAAAAGCCAGAGTGGTTCACTACTACACCGGCCAAAGCAGTGCCAATCGCTGTTGAAAAAGCAGGGCTGAAGCTCGAAGACGTTGATTATTACGAACTCAATGAGGCCTTTTCGGTAGTTGGAATCGTGAATACTCAAATGATGAAACTTGATCCATCAAAAGTGAATACCAATGGTGGAGCTGTTTCCTTAGGCCACCCACTTGGATCATCAGGTTGCAGGATCATTGTTACCCTGATCAACGTATTAAAACAAAACGGAGCAAAAATTGGTGCTGCGGGCATCTGTAATGGTGGGGGAGGAGCTAGCGCAATGGTGATCGAGGCTGTTTAAGCCCCGCGCTCTTTCGCTAGTTTGTACACCAGGTCATTTTGTTCATCGATGCTCAGATCTGAGTTATCGACCACCACGGCATCTTCCGTTTGAATCAATGGAGAACTGGCTCTGGTGCTATCAATATGGTCGCGTTCTCGAATATTTGAAAGGATCTCCTCGAATTTTACTTGCTGCCCTTTTGAAGAGAGTTCATCCTTTCTGCGCTGGGCGCGTATTTCATCTCGTGCAGTAACAAAGAGCTTCAATTCAGCATCTGGAAAGACCACAGAACCAATATCGCGTCCATCCATGGCAACGCCCTTATTGCGACCCATGCTGCGCTGAAGAGCAACCATCTTTTCGCGAACTTCTGGAATAGCCGCAATGATGCTGACTTTCGAAGAGACTTCCATTCCTCGAATACGATCTTCAACATTTTTCCCATTGAGCAATATTTCACTGCGCTGGGTGCTGTTGTTGTGTTCAAAGCCAATATTGATCTCGCTCAGCTTCTCCAGCAACCCAGGTTCCTTGAGTTTTTCCTGTTCAAAAAGCCCATTTTCTATCGCAAAAAGCGTGACCGCCCTATACATCGCTCCCGTATCGATGTATATGTAATTCAATCGCCTGGCCAGTGCCTTGGCGATACTGCTTTTCCCACAACTTGAGTGTCCATCTACGGCAATGGTGATTTGGCTCATCCTTTTCTTCTCTTTTTCATCTTACCCAGGTCAGTGTGAATGGAAAGATGATTGCTTGTTCCCGCAAGGTGGTAGCTTACAAGGGCATATTCAAGGCGATATCTACCCAGGTTGAGCCCAAGACCAAATGAAAAACCAGCCAGGCTATTTCGATTATCGATCTTTAGTTCCTGCTGCCTCATATAATTATATCCAGCTCTTAAAACGAACTTGTCGCTAGGTAAGAATTCTACACCTCCTGAAAAGTGACTGAAGAGTTTGTTAAAAGTCAACCACCTTTCATTGGTTCCCTGTCTATTGAGCGGACCCTCTTCATACGCAAGATCCCAGATCTGCAGATTATCTGCTGTAAGGAACAGACGAAAAGGAGCTTTAGCGACTCTGCGCGACATGCCAATTTGTATGTCTAAGGGTAAACTCTCTCTTTCAGCACCTCCGTAGGTGATGATCTGAGTACCCAGATTGCGAATCATGAAACCAGCCTGAAATTGATCCTCCTTTCCGCGATAGTGTACCCCTATATCCGTGGCAATACCCAAACTTTGATAATCATACATGGATGAATAGATCATCTTGGCGTTCAAGCCTAGTCGAAGTTTGTCGCTCAAGGCCATACTATGCCCGGCATGTAAAGCAAAATCGGCAGCATTGAACTCTCCGGTAATTTGTCCGGTGGCATCTGCCTGGGTGAATGTTCCGTATGAGAAGGATTGAACTCCCACACTAAAATTACGACCAGTTTTGGTCTGAAAGACATATTGAACGTTCCCGTAGTTAATTCCAGCATTGTATGGGCTATACTGCAAAAGCAGATCCTTATTCATACTGCTATCTATGAGAGCAGGATTAGATAAGCTCAAGCCAATATCTCCCGCCTGAACAGCGGCCTTACCACCCAGGGCAGCCTCTCTGGGTGAGATCGGTAAACTCAAGAACCTGTAGGTGTTTTCATTGTTTATTTGTGCAAACAGTGTTCCCTGTAGCAGGATCAGGGCAAAAAACAACAAGTTCTTGAGCATAGGTCTAAATACGGTGCGAGGGCAAAAATATTGTATTCCGAACACCCTGCTTAAATTCTTTTCTTTGCTATATGGCAGCTAACAGTTTTGGACAGATCTTCAGCTTGACGAGTTATGGCGAGTCTCATGGGCCATCTGTTGGTGGTATCATCGATGGTTGTCCAGCTGGAATAGACCTGGACCTGGACCGCATTCAGCTTGCCCTTGATCGAAGAAAACCGGGACAGTCGGCCATAACCAGTCCGCGTAAGGAAGATGATAAACTCGAGATCCTTAGCGGTTTATTTGAAGGTAAGACCACGGGTACGCCTATTGGTTTTTCGATTAAGAATAAGGATCAGCGATCAAAGGACTATGATCACCTAAAGGAAGTGTATCGCCCATCACATGCCGATTTTGTTTATGAGAAGAAGTACGGCATTCGCGACCATCGTGGAGGAGGAAGGTCTTCTGCCAGGGAGACAGTGAGCCGGGTTGTTGCAGGAGAGATCGCTCGCCAAGTGGTGGAATTATCCGGATTGGAAATTGAAGCTTTCGTTTCTGCCGTTGGGCCTCATGCTATGGAGAAATTTCCAAAGGACCTCAAATCGAGATGGGATAATACCGTGCGCTGTCCGGATCCAGCATTGTCAGCTACCATGATCTCCCATATTGAAAACTTGCGAGCAGTGGGCGACAGCACAGGAGGAGTCATTACTTGTCTGATAAAAGGAGCTCCAGCAGGATTAGGAGAACCCGTGTTTGATAAGTTGAACGCTGTGATGGCTCATGCCATGATGAGCATCAATGCCGTAAAGGCTTTCGAGATCGGAAGTGGGGTAGAGGCTTCCAAAATGAAGGGCAGTGAACATAATGATCCGTTTATTCAGAAAGAGGCCAGGATAGGAACCTCTTCAAATTACTCTGGTGGAATTCAGGGGGGAATAAGTAACGGAGAGGATATTGAAATGCGAATTCATTTTAAGCCAGTTGCTACCTTGTCTCAAAAGCAAAAGACACTCAATAGAGAGGGTGAACAAGTTGAACTTGCTGCCAAAGGCAGACATGACCCATGTGTGGTTCCAAGGGCCGTGCCCATTGTTGAAGCGATGGCCGCTTTGGTGATGTGTGACCTGCTCCTTCAACAACAAACAAGTGAAATAAAATCACTGATCTAGAACTCAAAATCGACAAATCGTCGATCTCCCTTCCTCCAATTGAGGTATAAGAACTTTGGAAGTGTTTTATCGGAACAACTTTCTTGTTTCATCAAATGAAGCCATTCTGCTGAAGACTGCACAGCACGATAACAATCATCCGGAACCTGCATAATGCTATCGCTTTTCAGGCCTTTTTCTAAATAGTAGCCATAGCCATCAACTGGTTTGAGATTGCGCCTTTCCATCAGAAAAACGGGCCAGCTGATGAATTTACGTGAAGGCCCAGGAGCTATCCAGACTTCAGTGCCAAATATTTCATCAATGATCACCTTGTGAAACTCATCTTGCCGGTCAATGACCTGCAAATAATACTTCGATCCATTCTGAAACAGCACTCTGATTTCCGTATCTAAACTATCAGTTAAGATCTTTTGATCTTTATCGATCTTTAAGTGGGAGATCACCTTGTTGGCAAACCCAGGAGATGAATACAGGTTAAAGTCCATCTGAGAAAAGTCCAGTTCAAGGAGACCAAAGCCTTTAAGACGATAATGGTCAATTTCTTTAGGAGTATTGATCACCTCTGCTGGATCTTCCTTTTTTAGGCGGATCTTTTTGCTTTTGTCTTCAGAATTACATGCAAATAAGACGCTAATAATTAGGGTAATAAGTACTAATCTCATGGCTGTATAAGCATTGAATAGTGAATAAGATTTTTTTCCAGATCATAGATCTCGTAAACCAGACTTACCTCTTCGTTCGCCTCGCTTACTGCCTCTTCAAGCATTGGATAAGCACGTATTGGTCCGACCATATAACTGATCTGTGACCGAATTCCCAGGCTCGCTACCCAGGCCATTCCTGAGGGAACAGTATCCACCTGAAGTCCAAGAGATCGGATCAGGTCTATTTTATTGATGTCCTCTCCTTCGATCACATTGCCGACAAAACTCTCCAGCTTGGCCTCAGGAGTTGTATTGGGATCATTAAAGAAAATGCCAAATCCCTTATTTGAGTTGACCCCCGCTCCCCTCAGAAGGCTGTCTACTTCTCCCATGATCGGGCCGATCTGTTGATAGGAGCCTTTAAAATTGTAACCCGCAACGATGTAAGGTGAAACCTCTCGTTTCTCAAGTTCTATTTTGTCGAAGACTCCTACATACCAAAGCATGAAAAAGCCGAGCGCGATCAAACTGGAAATGATAATGACAAAATACCTTAGCGCTCTCATACTTCTTATCCTGGCACAAATGTGCTAATAAGTTTGGCTCCTAAAGGCTCATAAGCTCTTTGAATTTCACCGCCTGACGTCGTGAGATCTCGATCTCCACCCCAGACCTTAATTTGGCAAGTAAGCCACCATTGAACCAGGTTTCTACCCCATCTACCCACTTCAGGTTAATGATATGCTTTCGGTTTGCGCGAAAGAAGTTTTTAGCGTTTAATCTGGATTCCAAACTGTTCAGTGATTTCAGAATCATGGGCTTATTTCCATCGAAGTGTACTCTAACATAGTTGCCAACGCTCTCAAAATGGGAAACATCTCTCAAGTGCACAAACCAGCACTTATCGCCGTCTTTTAAAAATACCTGATCATCCTCGTCGAGTATTTCAGATTCACCTTCTGTCTTTGCATCAGAATCCAGGCGTTCCTGTACTAATTTGATGGCATCCTGAAGTCGATCTTCATCGATGGGCTTCAGCAGATAATCAAGCGCATTTACTTCGAAAGCTTTTATCGCGTATTCATCATAGGCCGTGGTGAAAATGACAAATGGCGCCTTATCCAATTCCTGAAGTAATTCAAAGCCATTTTTTCCAGGCATCTGTATATCCAGGAACA
The DNA here is from genome assembly GCA_965659675.1 of Salibacteraceae bacterium. GTDB lineage: Bacteria > Bacteroidota > Bacteroidia > Flavobacteriales_G > Salibacteraceae > CBFHWY01. Next base: position 5,362 of record CBFHWY010000093.1, read on the forward strand.
AGAGATCCACCTTTTCCCTGGGAATGCCTTCAAGAGCCTCCTCAGCATTGGCAAATTCCTTTATCACATTGATGTTCTTAAACTTACTAAGGAGTGTATTGAGTTCTTTTCTGGCCAGACGCTCATCGTCTACAATTATTGCATTCATGTTACTTGGTTTTGGTTTTTTCAGGAATGAAAACTTCCGCGAATACTTTGCCGTCTTTCTCAAAGAGATCAAAGCTTGCTTCGCTATCATAAAGAAGTTCTAAACGCTTTTGTGTGCTCGCAATTCCATATCCTGTGCTATTCATGTCCTTTCCGTTCTTTTTCTTCAAACTTCCATCATTGCTAACACTGATGTTGCAGCCATTTTTTAAGCATTCGAGCTTGATATTCAGCTCGCCTCCTTTTGCAAGTTTGGATAAGCCATGCTTAATGGCATTCTCAACCAGTGTTTGAAGAATGAAAGGGGGAATAAAACGTTGCTGCTTTAGTTCGTCCAGTTGCCAATTGACCTTCAACCTTTCTTCATAACGGGCCTTTTCAATGGCTAGGTAATCTTTTACAATGGAGATCTCTTCCTGAACTGGAATGAGTTTCTTATCGTCCATCAGCAAACTACTTCTCAGAACATTCGATAACTGAGTGATCGCCTTCTTCGACTTGGCGGGATCTTCCTCAATCAAGGCGCGTATGCTGTTCATGGCATTGAATATGAAATGAGGGTTCATTTGAGACCGTAATCGGTTCAGTTGATATTCTCTGTGAGCAGCTTCGAGTTGGAGGTTCTTGATCTCTTCCTGCTTGTAAGTTCTGAAGAAGTGGTAAAAGAAATAGATGAGCGACCACATGGTGAATAAGAGCAACCAGCTAAGAGTGTCCTGGAGCATGCTCGAGACATTAAAAACCCTGGTGCTTCCGCTGAGAAGAAAAAGGAAACTTAAGTAAGCCAATTCGAAGATGAGGGAGAATACAATGGAGCCAAGGATAAGCCGGCCAATGATCTGTGCGATCTTGAGTTCAAACCAACCAAATCTTAGTGTAACCGCTCTCAATGCATGAGAGAGGCTAATGCCCAGAACCCAAATGATCAGAAGGGTAAGGAGTTCTACACTGCCCATTTTCTGATCGAGGAGGATACTCAATATGCTTGCAAGGCCGATGTAAACAGACCATCCGACAATTTGTGCAAGCCAATAAAGTTTTTTAGCGCCGAATATCACCTTATCAAATCTAAAGAAGCTGCGCCTCTTTTATTCTCATCGGCACATGAAAGGTTAAAAAGGCTTAGGTTTGGATTACACCAACGTTGAACGGCTTTTCAATTTTTCTTTGATCTGCCATTTCAATGCCCATGCTGATCACCTTTCTTGTTTCCAATGGGTCTATGATCGCATCCATCCATAACCTTGAAGCTGCGTAATACGGACTTAATTGCTCTTTATAGCTATTGGTGATCTTATCCAAAAGCTCCTTCTTTTTAGCATCAGTGATCTTTTCACCCCTGGCTTTTAAAGCCGAAACCTGAATCTGCAAAAGGGTATTTGCAGCCTGAGAGCCTCCCATAACTGCGATCTGAGCCGTAGGCCAACCCACGATCAGTCTGGGGTCATATGCTTTTCCGCACATCGCATAGTTGCCAGCGCCATAACTATTGCCTATAACAATGGTAAACTTAGGAACAACAGAATTCGCAACAGCGTTCACCATTTTGGCGCCATCTTTTATTATGCCGGCATGTTCCGATCGTGAACCAACCATGAAACCAGTCACGTCCTGCAAGAAGACTAGCGGAATCTTCTTTTGGTTGCAATTCATGATGAAACGAGCTGCTTTATCAGCTGAATCATTATAGATCACCCCACCAAATTGTAGCTCACCTTTTTTTGTTTTGATCATCTCGCGCTGATTGGCAACAATACCAACTGACCACCCGTCAATTCTGGCGTAAGCGCAAATAATGCTCTTTCCGTATAACTTCTTGTATTCTTCGAATTCAGAATCATCAACCAAACGTTTGATGATCTCTCTCATTTCATAAGGCTTGCTGCGGTCTGCTGGAATGATACCATAGATCTCATTCGGATCTTCTTTTGGCTCAGCCGATTCTTGTCGATTGAAGCCAGCCGACTCTGGATCACCGATCTTATCCATCAGATTTCTGATCTTATCCAGGCAGTCTTTATCATCTTTGGCTTTGTAGTCTGTCACCCCAGAGATCTCTGAATGTGTTGTAGCTCCTCCGAGGGTTTCATTGTCAATGTCTTCACCAATAGCGGCCTTCACTAAATAGGATCCAGCAAGAAAGATGGTGCCAGTTTTATCTACAATTAGCGATTCATCAGACATGATGGGAAGATAGGCTCCACCAGCAACGCAGGAACCCATTACGGCTGCAATCTGTGTGATACCTTCTGACGACATCACCGCATTATTCCTGAAGATCCTTCCAAAGTGTTCTTTGTCGGGGAAGATTTCATCCTGCATTGGCAGAAAGACACCGGCGCTATCCACCAGGTAGATGATCGGGAGTTTGTTTTCAATGGAGATCTCTTGGGCTCTTAAGTTTTTCTTTCCAGTGATCGGAAACCAGGCACCAGCCTTTACCGTAGCGTCGTTGGCAACTACGATACATTGTTTTCCAGATACATATCCGATTTTAACTACCACACCTCCTGAAGGGCATCCGCCGTATTCTTTGTACATTCCATCCCCGGCAAAAGCACCGATCTCGATACTTGGTGCTCCATCATCCAGGAGGTAATCGATTCGCTCTCTGGCGGTCATTTTTCCTTTGGAATGAAGCTTCTCAACCCGTTTTTTGCCTCCTCCTTTCGCAACTTCTGAGAATTTCCTTTTCATCGCAGACAGTAATAATTTCATACTGTCTTCATTCTTGTTGAATTCAAGTTCTGCTTTTGTAGCCATTGATCAGCTTATCTTATTTAGTGCTTCTACCAGTCGATCCAGTTCACTGATAGAAGTATATACGTTAGGAGTAATGCGAACGCCATCCACACCTTCATGTTTGATGTTGGTGGTGTGAATGAAGTGATTTCTTTGAAGTTTTGAACCCAAATGCTCAACACCTTCTTTGTTTACAGTGGCTATGGCACATGAAAACTCATTTCTGGAGGAGGTGAAGGTTTTAAAGCCTTTGATGTTCATCGCTTTGTTTAGCCAATAATTCTTCAAATACCTCAATCGTTCTTCTTTCCGGTCGCTTCCGATCATATTGTGAAAGTCGATAGCCTTTCCTATCGCCAGTTCGGCAGCCATGTTTCGAGTTCCAAGATTTTCAAACTTAATGATGTCGTCACTCTTCGGATCCACCGGAGATAGCCCTGGCCATAAGGACGCAATATGATCCTTCTTCACCCACATCATCCCGGTACCTAAGGGTGCACAAAGCCATTTATGCAGACTTGTTCCAAAATAATCTACTTCAAGATCTGGGATCTTAAAATTCAAGTGAGCAAAGCTGTGTGCTGAGTCTGAGATGACCTTAATTCCTCTTTTTCTTGCCTCACGAGCGATCTTCGCAACGGGCATGATCTGTCCGGACCAATTGATGAGGTGAGTGATGAGTACTACCTTGGTCTTTTTGCTGAATTGTTCAACATACTTGGCCACGATCTCATCTTCATTTTCTTCAGGCATGCTGAGCTCTACCACTTTTAATTTGATACTCTCACGCATTTCTCTCTGACGCCAGGCCTGAACCATATTTGGATAATCAAAGTTTGAGATCACAACTTCATCACCCTTGTTCAACTCTAAACCAAAAATAATAGTGTCCAGACTCTCAGTGCTGTTCCTGTTGAAAGCGATCTCGTCCTCACTCGTTCCAGCAAGTCGAGCCATTTTCTTTTTTACAGAATTGATCTCTTTCTGATAGATCCTCCACATATAATATGAAGGAGCCTGATTGAAGGTCTTGTAATAATGAATAAAGGCTTCCTGAACTGCCTTTGGTTGAGGGGATACTCCTCCATTGTTGAAGTTGAGCATGCTGGAGGACGAACTATAGGCTAATTTTACCTGATGCCAGAAATCCTCATTATCTGGAGCAGGATCCGTTCCGATCTCTGCCATGCGTTGCAAAGCGCTTTCGGTGTCTTTTGAATAGCTGATCTTTCCCCATGGTAGAGCCACCCCTGCAAAAGCAACCCCAAGCTGGGAAATAAACTTTCTTCTACTAGAATTATTCACGGCGCTTAAAAGTAATAAAAAGGATCATGGCTGAACGAGTCCCTTGAGATAGGGTAGAGATTCTGGTCCAAGGTTAAATAGAAGATCCACTATGCTCAGATTGGCTACAAAGTCATGTCGCTCCTGAA
>CBFHWY010000094.1:0-9385 GCA_965659675.1 Salibacteraceae bacterium
ATCAATTGAAGCTCATTCTGGATCGCTCAAAAAAGAAACTCTTTGATATACGAGCAAAGCGCGAGCGTCCAGGTTTAGATGATAAATCACTTTGTAGCTGGAATGCCCTAATGGTGCAAGCCTATGTTGATGCTTACATGGCTTTAGGCGAGAAGGAATACCTCGATCAGGCTAAAAAGTCCATGGATTTCATACTGAAAGAGCAGCGCAGAGACGATTACGGATTATGGCACAGCTGGAAGGATGGAAAAGCCAGCATCAATGGATACCTGGAAGATTACTGTTTTACGATCGAAGCTTCATTAGCGCTTTATCAAGCCAACTTTGAGGTTCAGTATCTCAATGAAGCCAGGGTTTTAGCGGAATATGCGATCAAGCATTTCTATAATCTAGAGAACAGGATGTTCTTTTTTACTTCAGATATCGACGAAAAACTCGTGGCCAGAAAAATGGAGATCACCGATAATGTGATCCCAGCATCCAACTCATCCATTGCCAAAGGCTTATTCTACCTTGGGCATTATTTTGAAGAGGAGGAGTTTCTGAAGATCTCAACATCCATGCTCAATAATGTGCAATCGAACTTCGAGGATTATCCTTCTGGATATTCAAACTGGATGATGCTCGCTATGCACCAGATCGAAGATTTCTACGAGATCGCGATCTCAGGAGAAAAATGTGATGAGCGCTCGCTGGAATTTGGTCAGCATTATCTGCCAAACAAGATGTTTATTGGGAGCGAACGCGAGAGTTCTCTTCCCTTGCTTGAGTACAAATTCATCGATGGTCAAACCACCATCTATGTTTGTGTGAATAAGTCCTGTCAGATGCCAGTAACGGAAGTTAGTGAAGCCCTGAAGCAGATAAAATGAGGCGAGCGATCCTGATCAATCTTCTTGTTCTTTTTGCTCTGGGTCTACAGGCTCAGATCATCGATAACTCCAAGGGACTTTTGGTGGATGGGGAATCCTATTTTAATCCTGAATTCATCAAACGAAATAAGATCAGGCGCATCATTGGTGAGCTTGCAGTGAAGGAGGAAATGCAACCGATCCGTACAAAAGGCTTGATCCATTATTTTGAGTTCGACCGGGAAGGCAGACTGGTGGAAAAGCTTAAGACCTTTAAACTGCGCGGAGGTCGTATTGATACTTCTTCTCAAACCTTCGCCTACAACGACCTCGATCAGTTGATCAGGGAAAGCACCTATGAAAGTAGTGGTTACAGTTCCCAAAAGTATGCCTATGATGATTCGGGGCGAGTGGTATCTCAGACCTTTTATCGCGGAGAGAATTTGAGTCCCTTCAGCTATCAGCTGGAGAAAGGAAAGACCATGGCTTTAAAGGAGGAGCAGTTTGCCTATGAACAGATCGATTCACTCAATTTTAGAAAGGTCTATTACAACTCAAATGGAGCTCCATACATGGAGGGGATCATCACATATAACAGAGAGGGCTTTAAAATATCTGAGAAAATTCGTTTTTATGCGATCGAAAGGAACTCAGAGGTCAATTTCCAATATGATGAATACGGGCGGCTCGAAGAGATCGAAAAGAGATCGCGTATTTATAAAAGTACAAACAGCCGGATATCATTTGAGTATGATGAATACGATAATGTGATCGCTGAAAAACGATTTAAGAATGGTGACCGAATTCTGAATAGAGAGTTTCTATATGATGTATCCACTTTTCTGCTCAAGGCTGAGTTGAGCAAGAATGAGGAAAACCACACCATTCACATCATCAAATACCGCTACGAGTATTATTAATACTGCTTTTTTGGCTTGATGGCGATGAATTCTTTGAGGTAGAAGGGCTCAAAGTAAGCACTGTCTTCGAAGTCCTGCTTTTCAAATTTCTCCTCGGCTAGCTTCGCCATTCCTTTGCAGGAAGGGTAGAGGTCATCCACAAACTTAGCAGAGGCATCATTGCACACATCCTTGAACTTTGATGCTCCATCTCCCGCAAAAAGACAGCTGCCTTCTTTGAGGTGCTCATGAAAGCTATTCTCATCGAGGATCTTTGCCTCTATATCGGTCAGGCGATTGAGTTCTGCATCATAAACCGCCGTGTAAACTTCCATTCGCCTTGCATCCGTCATCGGGACATAATACACTGCATCTACCTCGCTCATTTGATGGGCGATGATACGAAGGGATTCGATCGAAATGATCGGGATTTCAGCAGCATATGAGATTCCTTTGGCCAGCGAAACGCCAATTCGAAGACCGGTATAAGAACCAGGACCCTTTCCCACCGCTATGGTATCGAGGTCTTTAGATCTTATATTGGCTTCAGACAGGACATCCTGAATGAAGCTCGCCATGTGCTCAGAGTGAGTGTAACCTTCATTGGCTTCTCGAATAGCGATCAATTCTCCATTCACCGAAAGTCCAACTGAACAATTCGTAGTAGAGGATTCAAGCAAAAGGATCTTCGCCATTAGTCTTTATCTGCAGCTGAGAAGAAGTCATCTTTATCCGTCACTTCTATACTTTTTCCATCCTTTAAACGAGTAGAGATGGCCGAGTATGGACCAGTAACAACTTTATCTTCCATCGACAGGCCCGACTTGATCTCAATAAATTCCTTATCCTGAATTCCGCTTTCTACAAAAACGAGCCTGGCTTTTTTGCCGTCTATCAGGAAGACACATTCTTTCAGCTTATCCAGACCATCAGCAACACTGGTGTCTTCTCGAAGGGTGACAGATTGAATGGGTACCCTCATGACATCAAATACACGGTCGGTATTGATGTTTACCACGGCACTCATACCTGGACGAAAAGGCGAGAGGTGCGTCCGGCTAGTATCAATGAGGTCATCATATGAAGAGCGAAGAATTCTGATCTTCACATCAAAGGTGGTTACCTGATCAGTTCCCATGGCGGCTGCTGCATTCGCATTATTAGAAGAATTAGCGATCTCAGTGACCACTCCTTTAAAGATACGATCCAGAAAAGCGTCTACTTCAATATCGGCGGTATCTCCAATGCCTACCCTGACAATGTCATTCTCGTTCACTTCTACATTAACTTCCATAGCCGTGAGGTCGGCAATACGCATGACTTCCGTTCCAGCCATCTGTGCCGTTCCCACAACGCGTTCTCCGGGCTCAACATCTCTCATCGATACGGTTCCATCCATTGGAGCCCGAATAACTGTTCTCAAAAGATTGTTGTCTGCTTCTTTCAGCGCAGCGCGTGAGCTTTGCACATTAAATTCAGCAGCACTAACCGATTGCTTGGCAGCTTCAAGGTCAGCTTTTGCCACTTCAAAGGCAGACAGTGCTGCATCGTACTCCGCTTCTGAGATCGCTTTTTGATCCCAAAGGCTTTTATTTCTTTTAAAGGTGGCTTCGGCGTTGATGAGTCGGGCCTTAGCCTGGGCCTGGCGCGCTTTTGCATTCGCGAGGTTAGCGCGAGATGAATTTAAGGCGGCATTGATACGGTCTCTTGCAGATTCCAAAAGGTCTGGATTGATCTTGATCAAAACATCCCCTTCCTTTACCTTGTCACCTTCGTTCACCATTACTTCGATCACCTCACCGGCAACTTCAGGGCTGATGCTCACTTCCACTTCTGGTTGGATCTTTCCGTTGGAGGAAACGATCTCTGTGATATTTCCTTTGCTGATTTCTTCGGCATAAACTTCTGTTCCTGTGCTGCCAAATTGCTTTCGAAGCACTACTGCAACAACGAGAAGCAGCACTACAGCTGCACCGATGATGATCTTATTTCTTTTTGACTTAAACATAATTACTGGAGCGTGATGGGTTTTCCCTGATAGAAATCGAGGATCTTGGTTTTGAAGATATAATCAAACTTTGCGCGAAGTACATCCGATTCTGCCCGGCTCAAATTCACTTTGGCATTGTTGTAATCCACTGAGTTGACCATGCCAACATTAAAGCGTTGTTCAACGTAGCCAAAGGATTCCTCAAGTGATTCCAAAGCTTTCACCGATGCGCGATATTGCTTGAGCGAAGCGCGTGCATCTGCATAGGCGCGTTGAATGTCCTGATTGATCTGATTCTTAGCGATCTTCACATTGGTCTCTGAAATCTCCCTATTGATCTTTGCCTGGCTGATACTTGTATTTGCCTGGAAGCCATTGAATATTGGTACGCTGAGCGTAAGCGCAACCGACTGGTTGAAGTTTTCAGAGATCTGATCTCCGAAAGACATGATCTCAGGGAATGAAATGCTGGGGGTATAAACTGGCTCTCCACTTTCTGTGAAGCCGATCTGCCGCTCTCCTTCAATTACTGGCTGACTGATGTCTGATCGCAGTCCAGAATAACCACTTCCTATATTTCCACTCAGTGTTAAGCTTGGGTAGCGAGCCGCTTTAGAAACAGCCAAACTCTTTTCAGCTCCCAACATACGGCTCTCAGCGCCTTTGATCTGAGGCATAACACGTAAAGCCTGATCATAGATCTGTCCGGGTGTAGAGGCAATATCCGTGTTTTCAGCCAACGCTAAATTAGGTTTGACAATTCGGAAATCCTGAATGGAATCCAATTGAATGAGTTGTTTTAGGTTAAGGTATCCCAGGTCAAGTTGATTCTCCGCATTCACCACATTAAGTTCTTCCGTAGCCAGCTGAGCTTCGATATTGAGCAGGTCAGATTTTGCGATGCTGCCTGCATTAAACAGTTTTTCATTTCGGGAGACCTGTTTTTTGGTCACCTGCATTTGGTTGCGTGCATTAAACAGTTGTTCTTCAGCAAATAGCACGGCGAGGTAGGCATTGGCAACGGCCAAACTGATATCATTCCTAGCCTGATCGAGTTCATAGCGACTTGCTTCAAGGGCAAATTCGGACGATCGGTTGGTGTTCAGGTTTTGAAAACCATTAAAGAGGGTCATGTTGGCACGCAGACCAAATTGGTTTGCACGTACCGTATTCGTCGCAAACTGGTTGGTAAAGGGGTCGATGGTCTGACCAAAATTGAACACGTTCGTTCCAAAGGCATTTACCGTAGGGTAATAAGTGCCTCGGGCTTGCTGAAGTTGTTGTTCGGAGAGTTTGGTTTGAAGCTGTGATTGTTTCACCTGAAGGTTGTGAGACAAGGCATGTTCAATGCATTGTTCCAGACTCCAATAAGTTTGAGCTGAGGCACTCATGCCAAGAGAGATCAAACAAAGTATGAGCAGATTTTTCATCACTAGCAAATGTAGTTTTTATGAATCGACAAGCCTTGAATTTCAGTCGGGTGGGCGAGGTAGGCATTGACTGGTGAGCATGCTTGATGGGTGGTTGGGAGCAGTAGGCTGCAAGCTACAAGCCCCAAGCCTCAAGCTAAGCCGCAGGCCTCTACCCTCAGACTCCCATCTCCAAACAAAATCAACTTGCAGCTTGCAGCTTGAGGCTTGAAGCTTACTAACTTCGCGCCATGAACTACAAGCAACTTTTGCAAACCGCAATTCAAGCAGTTCTCGAAGCATCCGATGAGATCCTGGAAGTATATGAGGGCGCCATAGAAGTGGACCTGAAAGAAGATAAGAGTCCACTTACCGAGGCCGATCGCAGGGCAAATGCGGTCATCGAAAAGAAATTACAGGAGACCAATATTCCGATATTGAGTGAAGAAGGAAAAGACATCCCCTTTGAAGAGCGCAAACAATGGTCGGCCTTCTGGTTGGTGGATCCACTGGATGGAACCAAGGAGTTCATCAAAAGAAATGGGGAGTTCACTGTCAACATCGCACTCATCGAAGAGGGATACCCAAGTTTGGGGATCATTTTTGTGCCTGTAAAACAAGAGCTTTACTTTGGGGGTTCCGCATTAAATGCTGCCTATAAATTTTCAGATGACTTAATGCCTGACTTCGATGTGGAGAAGCTTATCAACACGGCGAATGAATTACCTTTGAAGCAAAATGAAGCTGGTTTGGTGCACGTCGTGGGAAGTCGTTCTCACATGTCGCCCGAAACCATGGAATTTGTAGAGGAGATTCGCAACACTGGTAAAGAAGTTGGCGTAGTCTCCATGGGTTCTTCTTTGAAGATCTGTTTGGTAGCCGAAGGCACTGCAGATGTTTATCCGAGATTTGCCCCGACCATGGAGTGGGACACAGGAGCCGGACAAGCGATCGCCGAGGGTGCTGGCAAGGAGTTCATCGACTGGCAAACTAAAGAGCGAAAAACATATAACAACGAGAACCTCTTGAACAATTGGTTTCTGGTAAAAGGAGATTATGAGTAAAACAGCATTGATCACAGGAATAACAGGTCAGGATGGAGCATATCTTGCTGAATTCCTATTAAAAAAAGGCTACACCGTTCACGGAGTAAAAAGGAGATCATCTCTATTTAATACCGAGCGCATCGATCACTTGTATCAGGATCAACACGAAAAAGATGTGAAGTTGTTTCTTCACTATGGTGACCTGACCGATAGCACAAACCTGATCCGGATCATACAGGAAACTAAACCTGACGAGATCTATAACCTGGCTGCACAGTCGCATGTGAAGGTCTCTTTTGAAACCCCAGAGTATACCGCAAACTCAGATGCCTTGGGAACCTTAAGAATTCTAGAGGCTATAAGGATCCTGGATATGACCGATAAGGTGAAGTTCTATCAGGCTTCAACTTCTGAGCTTTATGGTTTAGTGCAGGAAGTGCCACAAAGCGAAACAACTCCATTTTATCCTAGAAGTCCATATGGTGTGGCAAAACTCTATGCCTACTGGATCACAAAGAACTACCGCGAAGCCTATGGCATGTATGCCTGCAATGGTATTCTCTTCAACCACGAAAGTCCGATCAGAGGGGAAACCTTTGTTACCCGCAAGATCACCAGGGCAGTGGCGAGAATTCACCTTGGTCTGCAGAAAAAACTATTCATCGGAAATCTGGATGCTGAACGCGATTGGGGTCATGCTAAAGATTACATCGAAGGCATGTATTTGATGCTTCAACGCGACACACCAGAGGATTATGTGCTTGCCACAGGCGTTAAACATTCAGTGCGTCAGTTCTGCGATATGGCCTTTAAAGAGGTCGGTATCGAGATCGAGTGGAAAGGTGAAGGAGTTGATGAGAAGGGATATAACAAAGCCAGTGGAGAAGTGCTGGTAGAGGTTGATGAACGATACTTCAGACCGTCAGAGGTGGAGCTGTTGATCGGAGATGCCAGTAAAGCGAATAACGAGTTGGGCTGGAAACCAAAGTATAGCTTTGAGCAACTGGTCAGGGAAATGGTGGCATCAGACATCAAGCTCTTTGAACGCGACCAGTACTTAAAAGAAGGTGGACACGACATTCTCAATTACCACGAATAATGGAAAAAGAAGCGAAGGTCTATGTGGCAGGCTACCGCGGAATGGTGGGATCTGCCATTGTGCGCGAACTAAAAAGAAAGGGCTATAATAATCTGATCTTTCGCAGTTCATCTGATCTCGATCTCAGAGACCAGTCAGCTGTGAAGGCTTTCTTCGAAGAGGAAAAGCCAGATTATGTTTTCCTTGCCGCTGCCAAAGTAGGTGGGATCAACGCCAATAATATCTATCGCGCGGAGTTTCTTTACGACAACCTGATGATCGAATCCAATGTGATTCATCAGGCCTATGCCCACGATGTTAAAAAGCTATTGTTCCTGGGATCATCTTGTATTTACCCAAAGTTGGCGCCACAACCATTAAAAGAGGAGTATTTACTTCAGGGTTTTTTGGAGCCGACCAATGAGCCTTATGCGATCGCTAAGATCGCAGGCATCAAACTCTGTGAGGCTTATCGCGATCAGTATGGAGCTAACTTCATATCTGCCATGCCAACGAATTTGTATGGCCCGAATGACAACTACGACCTACAGAACTCGCATGTACTTCCAGCATTGATGCGAAAGTTTCATACGGCCAGGGAAGAAGCTAAAGCGAGTGTGGAAGTGTGGGGCAGTGGAAAACCCATGCGTGAATTCCTTCATGTTGATGACCTTGCTGAAGCCTGTGTTTTCCTGATGGAAGAGTACGATGAAAAACCTTTTGTGAATATCGGAACAGGCGAGGATGTTAGCATCAGGGAGCTTGCCGAAAGTATCAAGGAGGTTGTCGGTTTCGAAGGTGAGCTGGTATGGGACGATACGAAGCCAGATGGAACGCCCAGAAAACTCATGGATGTGAGTAGAATTCACAATCTGGGCTGGAAACATAAGATCGACCTAAAGGAAGGCCTCAAGATGGTGTATGAGGAGGTCCGGCAGATGGATTTTGCAATGGGATGAGGTCTTGTATCATCTTTCTTTTGGGGCTAACTACAAGCCTTTCATCTTTTGCCCAACAACATTTGTTGCCCCTTAATAATCAGTTCTCAAGAGAGGAGCAACTACTCAATATTCCGGATCATGTTCATTCTTCCCTAAGACCGATCAGGGAACAAAGTCTGCTTGGCTTAAAAGTATGTGAAGAATGGGAAGAAGAAGATCCGAAGCCTTCCTGGTTCATGCGAAAGCTGAAACAGGAATCGCTCATTCAGATCGATACCGGTGATTTTGAGTTGAGCATTGATCCCCTCTACAATTTCATGTTCACCAATATCAACAATTCCCTCGGAGATCGCGTGTATACCAACAGCCGGGGTGTGCTCGTAAGAGGAAGTATTGGCGCAAAATTTTCATTCTATTCATCTTTTTATGAGAACCAGAGTTTTTTCCCCGATTACGCCGATGATCTTGTGCGTTATTATGGTATGGTTCCGGGAAACGGTAGGGTAAAACCTTTTAAGAATACGGGCTTCGATTATGCCATGGCCTCAGGTTATATGAGCTACAGCCCTTTTAAGAACCTCCAATTCCTGGCCGGCCACTTTAAACAGTTCATAGGGGAGGGCTATCGGTCTTTGCTGCTCTCCGACAATGCGTTCAATTACCCCTTTTTGCGAACAACATACAGCTTCTGGAAACATCGTTTTGAGTACAGTTATTCCATCGCCGCCTTAAGACAACTTGAACGCATCCCTGTCACCAACTCCACCGAAGCCCAACTGATCAGTAAATGGATGAGCTATAATTATTTGAGCTTTAAGCCTTCTAAATTCATTGAGATCGGCTTGTTTGAATCCTTCATATGGCAGCGCTGGGATTCAACGGGCACCCTTCCTGTTCAGGGAGGAGCTTTTGTCCCTGTGATGTCGGTCAATAGTCTGGCCTATGGCTTAAATGCGGGCAGAAACAATGGATTGATCGGATTCAATTTTAAGCTCAACCCATTGCGCGGTCTCACGGCATATTCACAATATGTGAAGGGACAGTGGGGCAGTGAGGATGCCTTTCAGATTGGCATCAAAGGATATAATGTTATGCTCAAAGACCTGAACCTTCGCTTAGAGTACAATACGGTTTCCGGGGGAATGTATACTGGGCGTAACCGATTTCTGTC
>CBFHWY010000095.1:0-9216 GCA_965659675.1 Salibacteraceae bacterium
GTATCTGAAACAGAAGTTTGTCAGGGCAAGGCCATCGAATGCAGAACGCTCACTTGGAAATCAGCCATTTGGGATATGGGTGATGGTAACCGACTGGAAGGGTATCGAATCATGTATCACTATTTGAGTTCAGGTAGCTTTAAAATTCAGGCTTATCAAGAAGATGAGACTGGCGAATTAGCAGCTATCGGAGAAGAGGTTCCCGTTATGGTGTATAACAAGCCTAATTCAGAATTTGAAGTGTACGCTGCAACGGAACCTGGCGATGCTGCCACAAGGTTCAGCGCTCATGAAACCAACGGAAAACATATCTGGAGGTTTGGAAATGGAAAGGTCTCAGAAGGTGCCAGCACAGAGCACCGCTACAGAAATAAGGGCTTTTATCAGGTTAAACATATCAGCATAAGTCCTGATGGATGTGCGGATAGTAGTGTTCAGAACATCAAGGTTCACACGAGTTATAACTTATTTGCCTCCACTGTATTCAATCCTACCACCGACACCTGGCTTCCTAAAGGACTTCGAGAAGAAGGAATAAAATTTCAGCTCAAGGTATTTGACATTAATGGTGGAATGGCCTTTACCTCGAGTAACCCGGACCAATCATGGGATGGTAGAACCCAAAGTGGGAGAGATGTAAAAGAAGGAGACATCTTCTACTGGGTTGCCATTGTAACCGATATGGAAGGTGAAACCGTTGAATACGGGGGCAACATTCTTATCATTTCCAGATGATTAGAAGGTGCTAATCGCTGACTTGAGTCGCATTTTATTATTTTTGAGGGTTATAGCGTGAGGAAGATCATGAGACATATCCCATTTCCAGCTCCGATAGTCCTACTTATGGCTATAGTCTGGTTAAGTAGTGCGCAATCGCAAACGCTCCTTTACAGCGAAGATTTCTCGACCACCCCACCTAACATGACCTTAAACACTGGAGGGGTTGGAACGAATTCAGGTAATAACCTTTGGACCGTTAACAGTTCATACACGGGCAACGCAACGTATCCAAACACTACTGCTCAAACCAATACCGTCTCTGGAACCATTGCTAATCCCGGAGGAAATTACCTACACATTCACGATAGTTCAGCAGCAGTCAACAATGCGAACTTTACGGCGAGTTCATCAGCAGATCGATTTGCTATTACTGATGCGATATGCACCATAGGCTATACAGGAGTTAGTTTTTCATTCTTTTGGCTGGCTCAGGGAAGTGCTAATAATTATGGTGAGGTATATTACCGGGTAAATGGAGGTGCATGGACCCAACTCGGTGGATCTTTCAATAATCAAACGAACTGGAGATTTCAGACTTTCACCAATGCTGCATTTGATAATGTGAGCTCACTGGAATTTGGCTTCCGCTGGGTTAATAATGGAACCGGCACAAATAATCTTCCTTTTTCTATTGATGATATCCTGGTCAGTGGTACACTAAATGTATCTCCCACAATCACTATCACTCAAGTCCCTGCTCAGGTTTGCCAAGGCTTGAACCTACGGTTCAGCTATACAATTAGCCCTGCCTTATGTGCTGGAGACTACAGTATTTCGCTTGTCAATCCGGGAGGCGCCACCGTGTTAAGTTGGCAGGTCAATAACCTCACTCAAACTACCGGAACCTTCACCTTAAATATTCCCACTACTGTTCCCGCTAATGGTTGTTATCGGATTCGCATGGCAAGGGTTTCGGGAAGCAATCCACCGAAGCCACCTTTCTTTACTGGATCTTTAAGTGGATGTATTCCCATTGTTGCCTGTCCTAATACGATCACCACGCTTCAACCGGCAGTAACCATAGGAAGCACCTCAGGAGCTGGCGATAGTGTGTGTGTAGGAAGCGCCATTGACATTCCATTTTGGTCTACGGGTACTTTTAACGCAGCAAACGTCTATACCGCAGAGCTTTCTGATTCTGCTGGTAACTTCGGCACACCAGGATCTCAGGTTCTTGGAAGTGCTCCCGACCCAAATACTTATGACCCCACGATCGTACCAAGTCCTGGATCAGTGAGTGGACTTGTACCAAACACTCCCCCCGGCTGCAACTACTACATCAGAGTTGTTTCGAGTAATCCGGCGACCACTGGAACCTTGTGGGGACCATTCTGCATTAAGAATTGTGATATTGAATCCAATAGAAAGCAGGATATCTCTTTCTGTATAAGCACACTTCAGGGTGACACCCAGTCGATCAATGTAGACATCAATATCCCACCATTAAGTGTGACATATAATCCTGGAAATCAATTCGAGCTGGAGGTGCTTGATATGATGACCTTTGCCAGTCTTTACAAAGGTTCGGGTATTGGATTCGTTAGTAGTGTTACAAGCACTACTATGAATGTTACCATTCCTGATCTAAATGCTCTAAGAGCACTAGGACTTGACGCTGGAGCCTATTATTTGAGGGTTGTATCAACCAACCCTGCAACCGACGGAACAATCATTCGTATGACCATAGGTGCGCCCTATGTGGCAACACCTTTGAATATTGTGGCATCAGACACGGTCATGTGTCAGGGTGGAGCCGTATTTTTCAACGTGAATGGATTTAGGTCACCCCAATTCAACAATAAAAGTGAATATCAGTGGTTCCTTGGGATCAATGGGGCTGTCCCGACACCCTTCCCTGCACCACCGCCTTCCCCTCGGTTTAGCTTAGGGGTGAGGTTTAATGCCACAGGCTTCTTTACGGTCTCGGTTCAAGAGACCAATTTTGGGTGTCCGGGACCAATGGCTCCAGATGTTACAGTTGCGGTGACCACGGTTCCAATAGTTTCACTCAGCGGGCAGCAAAGGACAGTTTGCGTTGGAGATACGATCACTTATCGCGTTCCCTTTTTACCAAGCACAAGATATGATTGGACACTTACAAATGGGGTAATCACAGATACAGCAAATAATGAGATCAAGGTTGTTTTCAATTCTGCTGGTCCGGCAAACCTGAAGCTTGCAGCAACAAACTTCTGCGGTAATGCGGCTGATTCAACCAGGATCATTGCCTATGATAAACCTACGGTCAATGCAGGACCTGATATTAGTATATGTGAAGGGACAGATACCGTATTGAATAGCAATAACACATCTGCTTCTATGTACCAATGGCTTCCGACCACCTACCTGGCCACACCGAACGGGGCAAGTACGGCTGTAAATGCAATTCAGGATACCACCACTTATACAATCCGTGTGACCTTAAGGCTTCCTGGTGGAAGTACATGTTCTTCCACGGATACCGTCACCGTAAATGTATCTCCTTTGCCTGTGGCAAATGCAGGCCCGGATACTTTTGTTTGCAACTACGAAGGCCTGCTGCTGAACGGTGGAATTGGAGTAAACAACGAATACACCTGGTTCAACGCTGAAGGAACATTGAATGATACTACTATCAGGCGACCTTTCGCTAACCCATCTAGGAGCATTACATATGGCATGAAAGTAGTAGATCCAGTAAGTGGCTGTGAGGACACTGATTCTATTTACGTTGCCGTCAGCTCTCTGGTTGAAGAAGATCCAAAGTATTATCAGATCTGTGAAGGTGAAGATGTTGAACTGTTTGTAACGGATCCAAGCATAAATTTCGTTTGGACGACAGGAGAGACTTCCAACTCGATCATCGTTGACAGTGGTGGGGTGTACGGAGTCGTTATTTCAGATACTATAGGTTGCGAGCTAACAAATGAGCATATTGTGGATGCCACTCCTCCTCTATTCCCCAATACGAGGTGGGACACTTCATTCTTCTGCATTGGTCAGCGCGATACACTCTTTGCTAATCCAGAAGTGAGCCGATATTACTGGAGTACAGGAGAGCGCACTCAATCTATCGAAGTGAGTGATGGAGGCGACTATTTGGTTACCCTATTTGACAGAAATGGCTGTTGGTCGGTAGATACCTTCCCTGTTGAAGTGCGAAATGACTGCAAGCTTATTTTCTATATGCCCAATACCTTTTCACCAAATAAGGATGGTATCAACGAGTACATTGCTCCAGTAACCTACAATATTGACGAGTTTGAGTTCATGATATACGATCGCTGGGGTAACTTGATGTTCTTTACCAACCAGTCAGAAAAATGGGATGGTACCGCCCCTTCAGGTGGCGATGCGCCCATTGGTGTTTATTCCTGGAAGATCAGCTATACCGACATGGAGAATCAACCCCAGGTGGAAGTTGGTACACTCAACCTGATACGGTAAAAAAAATCCCGCCGTAGCGGGATCCTTTAAATCTTCTTAAGTCTCGAATTGTTTAGACGTCGATATTGGCGTATACCGCGTTCTTTTCAATGAACTCACGACGTGGTGGCACATCATCACCCATGAGCATTGAAAAGGTTCTGTCCGCCTCTGCAGCACTATCTATGGTGATCTGTCTCAGTGTTCTGAACTCTGGGTTCATGGTTGTTGACCACAGTTGTTCTGCGTTCATCTCACCCAGACCTTTATATCGCTGAACTTTCACGCCAGAGTCCTTCTTTCCCTTGAGCTCCTTAATGTATTCATCGCGTTCCGCATCACTCCAGCAGTATCGCTCTTCTCTTCCTTTCTTAACAAGGTAAAGAGGTGGTGTGGCAATATAGATATAACCATTCTCAATAAGTTCCCGCATATATCGGAAGAAGAAGGTAAGAATCAGTGTTTCGATATGAGATCCGTCCACGTCGGCATCACACATGATGATCACCTTATGATACCTAAGCGAATCGGTATTAAGTGCCTTCTCATCCTCTTCAGTACCTACTTTCACTCCAAGCGCTGTATAGATATTTTTGATCTCTTCGTTTTCAAATATCTTGTGTTGCATCGCTTTTTCTACATTCAGGATCTTACCACGAAGCGGCATGATCGCCTGAAAGTTTCTATCGCGACCTTGTTTTGCTGTTCCACCTGCGGAGTCACCCTCCACAAGGTAAATCTCACAGCTTTCCGGATCTTTATTCGCACAATCTGCAAGTTTACCTGGCAGTCCTGAGCCAGTCAACACACTTTTTCTTTGAACAAGCTCTCTTGCCTTACGAGCTGCATGTCTGGCTTGCGCCGCAATGATCACCTTCTGAACAATGGTCTTTGCGTCTTTAGGGTGCTCTTCAAGGTAATTTTGGAGCATTTCACTAACAGCCTGAGAAACTGAAGCGGTAACCTCTCTGTTTCCTAACTTGGTTTTGGTCTGACCCTCAAATTGAGGTTCAGCTACCTTAACCGATATCACCGCCGTTAGTCCTTCCCTAAAGTCGTCCCCTGAGATATCAAATTTGAGCTTGGTTAGCATACCAGACTCTTCCGCATATTTCTTGAGCGTTCTTGTTAGTCCTTGTCTGAATCCTGAAAGGTGTGTACCACCTTCATGGGTATTTATATTATTAACATACGAGTGAATATTCTCACCATATGAGTTATTGTACACCAATGAAACCTCTACTGGAATTCCATTTTTTTCACCGTCCATGTAAACCACATCTTCGATGATCTTCTCTCTGGTTTGGTCAAGAAAAAGCACAAACTCTTTAAGTCCGCCGTCCGAATAGAAGTGATCGGCAATAAATTCTCCCTCTTCATCCTTGTGCCTTTCATCAACGATGTTGAGATGAATCCCCTTATTCAGGAAGGCCAGTTCACGCAATCTGGAAGATAGCGTATCAAAGTTATATTCTGTGGATTCAAAGATACTTGCGTCTGGAAGGAAAGTCACCTTGGTTCCAGTAATATCAGTGCTACCCAATTTTTTCACCTCAGATTTCGGTTTTCCTCTCTCGTACTCCTGCTCGTACATTACTCCTTTTCGGTGCACTTCGGCCCTAAGTTGATCCGAAAGCGCATTTACACAGGAAACACCAACACCATGGAGACCGCCAGACACTTTGTATGAGTCTTTGTCGAATTTACCCCCAGCATGTAGCACGGTCATCACTACTTCAAGTGCTGACTTCTTTTCCTTTTCGTGATAATCAACTGGAATCCCCCTACCATTATCCTGAACGGAGATCGAGTTGTTCTCATGGATTGTAACGGTGATCTGATCACAATGCCCGGCCAAAGCCTCATCAATAGAGTTATCAACTACCTCATAAACAAGGTGGTGCAGCCCTTTCATTCCAACATCCCCGATATACATCGCCGGACGTTTTCTTACCGCTTCAAGGCCTTCAAGGACCTGAATACTCTGCGCGGAATAATCTTTACTTTCTACTTCTTTATTTTCGTCACTCATCTATGAAAAATTAGCTTCTCCCAAAGGTACATCAGAAGCATGCTAAAAAGCCCTGAAAGCCCTATATATACTAGGGCTTTATGAACATTTAATTAACATTATAAGCTCAAAAAGGAGAAGGTAAGTCCACCGAGGACAGTTGTACCCTGCATCGGGTAGTTATTCCAAATATTAAAGCTGGAATTAGCCACATTATAAACGCTTAGGAAAGCGGATATTCTCTTGTTATATCGATACTCTGCACCAAGGTTAAGATCGATGAGCATAGGAAGCTTCTTTCCATAGTTTCCGTAGCCAAGATCTTCTCCTTCCCATGAAAATGGCGTGAAGGCCGTTCTTTCTCCAATAAGGAACAGATCTGCTTTGAATACGAGCTTGTCGCGCATATCATAAGTAGCCGTACCTGTTAGCTTATAATCGGGCAAATGCCATGCTCTTGGACTCTGTCGCATGTTATATGAGAAGTAATCAGCACGGAGGAATAGGCTTAAACGACCCACTTCTTCGAGACTGAATTCAGCGGCGATATTCAAAACCGAAGCCGAATCATATACCACCACAAACTGATTATCTACAATATCCCCGGAAAGGTTCTGAGAGTAGTCGTTGATAAAGAGGGGCATATTTCTCACCCACTTTTGTTCAGCAATAATGTTGAAGGAAGATCGCTTGCTGAATTGCCCACGCAAACCACCATAAATACGCAAGGGGGTGTTTGTATTCAAAAGTACGGGACTGCTGATGATCCATGGGTTTGTGGTTCTCAAACTATTCAGACCTGTTCTCTCCATCCCACCATCAAGCCCAACATAGGGTATCAAAAGATTTTGGAGCATATTGTAACGGGCATAGAGTTCAGGATAAAAATTAAAGTAATTATTGGTGTCGGACTCTACATACATCTTTAATCCAGCTCTTATTTGCCAATCCTCAGTACTGCGCTGTACATAGGGATTGATATTGGTGATCAAGCTAGTGGTTTGCCAGCTCGCCACGAGGTTGTTAGTCAGAAGCTCAGGTATATAATCGTTGTAGTCTACACCAAAATTCACCCTAATGAAGTCCTTCTCAATGTAACGATCTATTGAAGCATCAATTTTGAAGTTATTCTCATAAGAATCATAGAACTCTGTCAGGTATCGATATTGTGCCCGGACATCAAAATTGATCTTGTTGCTATCCTTTATGTATGAAGCGAAGCGCATATTGGCTCCATAGGATATGTAGCGTTGAAATATATTATTTCGTTGAAGCTCATTTTGGAATACCGCATCACTCACTGAATCTGGATTGAAGCCATATCGATGCAGATTATGTTGATCGTAGAAAACAGAACCGCTCAAGATCTTATTGTAGAGATACCTTTTGCCATGAAGCTCTACCTCATTGCGATTAAAGCCACTATAGCCAACCTCCTGAACTCCGCCATTGGAAGCATGATGATGATAATTAAGTCCGAAGTTTGACTTCTTTGACCTCAGGTTATTCACCAATAGGTCTCCATAGGTAGTTGCGTAGAGTCCAACCCCAAATCGTGCATAGGCATTGTAGAGCTTATCTAGCGGCTCCCCTTTTAATCGTGCCGCCTTCAGTGGTTTTGGGCTAAACTCGGTCTGCATGCTTTTAGCCAGAACCTCATAAGACACCTCTTCCTTATCGATACTCAGGGTATCGTAGATCTTAGGGTTACTGTTGAGTTTATTAGCGTCTGAAATAGTGGGCTCAAAATCCTTAACGATCAAAACGCTTCCAGCCTCAAGGGTATCTTCCTTTTGTGCGTGCATCTCCATGAAGCTAAGGAGAGCGACAAAGATTAATATGATCTTAGTACTCTTCATCTTCAGGGTCTTCTTCAAATAATTCATCAAACTCACCCAATTGTTCAGGGTTCATTTCAATCTCCAATTCTTCTTCTGCGTCGCCTTCATCCGTATTTTCCATCTCCTCTATCTTTTGGATGTTTGATTTGGCGAGATCAACTAATTCATCATCACCATTATAATTCTCAACAATACTCTGGAGGGTAGCTTTTGCCTGGAAAAGGTCGCCTCCTGCGAGGTAGATATCAGATAGAAGGACCAGGCCTTTTGCTGTCCAGTATGCATAGTTTGGCACTTGATTAACCAGACTGAAAACCATTTCTTCCGAAGCTTTGAGTGAATCCATTTTAAAGAGGATCTCCGCTGCAAAGTATTTTGCTTCTGCACCTTCTTTGCTTCTGATGGTGTCACTTACCAGGTTGAAGGCTTCAAATGCTTCTTCATAGTTCTCCAGCGCATAAAGAGACTTTGCTTTTATGTACTGCGCATTAGCGTAGAGCTGAGCATCTAACTTCTGAAACTGAAGCACCTTCTCCGCATAAGAGATCGCATTTAGGCGATCCTCCTGAAAGAAGAAACATTTCATTTGGCCGATCTGAGCCGTTCTCAGGTTTTGAGCCGAAGACGAGACCTTTTCAAGTGAAATGTATTGAGATAGAGCAGCCTGATATTCCTTCTTGTTATAATTCAATTCTGCTGCTCTTAATAGAGAAGCTTCCGTGAAACGATTCTTGGGTTTAGCGAGTGCTCTCTCATATTCAATCAGGGCTTTTTCCTTATTCCCTCCTTTAAGGTAGCATTCTGCCAGGTAATACCTTGCATTTAGTTCGAAGTTGGCCGGATCGAAACGGGCGAGATACTTCTCAAGATCAGGAATCGCTGCGCTGCAGTCGCCCGATAGATATTTAAGTTCGGCACTTTGATACACGGCAGAATCCAGCGAAGCCTCTGAAAAATCAACAAAATCAAGTTCTTCAACATAGGCAGTATATTCATCGATCTCCCCATTTTCAATATAGATATTCTTGATACCAAGCAAGGCTTCTTTTGAATCCTCATAGGTAGGATAGCTCGATACGATCTTCTTAAAGCCCGCTAGTGCCAGATCGTTTTCGCTCCTATTGTAATGAATCAGTGCCTTGTTGAGTAGACACTGTTTCATGTAGGAACTGTTTGGCA
>CBFHWY010000096.1:0-8963 GCA_965659675.1 Salibacteraceae bacterium
ACAAAGACTTGATAAAGTCATCCTGACTGTATTTTCTAACTCCTGTATTTAGACTTACAGCATGCAGGTGATATTCTGCAGTATCACTTCCTAAGCCGCTTTTTCGAGGTCTGGGGAGTTCGCGAACAGGCAGTTCGTAAATTGTGCTGTGATGTGGCATGTAAGGTTCTCTTATTAATTTGTGCTTCTTGCGAAACCAGAAACTCCTGGGTCGCTTGTACTTTATGCGATGATGGCCTGAATTAAATGACCAGATAAGCTCTTTTTTTAGGTTGTACATATCGTAATAGCTGCTATTATATGTGTACAACAAGTTGCTGTCCCGATCCATCCTAACTTCGTATTGAAGAGGTGAGGTGCTTTTAGGAAAATCGTGGTATCTTTTTTCGATGTAGGCCTCCTTTTGACTCAGATCCTTTTTCCATTCGTACCTCAAGGCTTTGGTGTTACTGATGAAGTTTCGATACTGGAAATGATAATAGTAGATTCCGCTGTCTGGATGTTCCTTGTAATTGATGGATGTCTTTGAATCTTTCCCCCATATATCAATGGATTGGTGATGTGTGCCATCATATTCATATCTGTCTTGCTGAAAACGCCCCCTCAGAATGCTTGAGTCGTTTGCCGTAACAATGTATGTCGTGTCATTGATACTCCAAATCCGTTTCTTCAATCTTGTGTCAAAACCCTCAATAGTCCTTCCGTTCACACTCTTGTAGTAGAATAAGGTATCTCCATCTGAACTGATCTTCCACTTATTGCTTACAAATCCACTATCGGTATGGATAGTGAGGGTTGATATGCCATTTCGACCTTGTTCGTTGATATAGATCACCCGTCCTTGCTTATTGAAATTACGAGCGATACAGTAAGGAAACGCATCTGAGAAAGAAGACTTTGGTTTGCCGTTCGAATAGTATGTCTCATATCCTTCATGACCTTCTTTGATATAATAATGAGACTTTAATCTTCCATTTTCATAGAATACACGGTACATGCTGTCTTGTTTGTTCTTTAAACTATGAAGCAGCATTGATTTATTCACAGAATCGAAGTAGGATACTTTGAAGCTTCGAACATCATTTTCGAGATTTACAAGATGTCCATATTCATCAAATGCTTTACGATAAACAGTATCTCCTTCTCCGGAAAGAATGCTGATGGAGTAGGGGTAGGATGGTGTTTTAAGGTCGTATATTCCTGTGGTAGGTGCCTGAGCTCTCAGCAAGCCTGGGGTAAAAAGCACTAATATTAGAACATACAGGCGCATACCAAATCACTACAAATATTAACCCACCCTCTAAGTTCAAAGAAATGAGGACTTCAGTTCAGAAATGGAAGGTGCACAACGCAAAGAGATCACTCTCCGTAATATAACCAACGGAACAATCTTACAAAAATAGACTGAGAGCTCTTGTCTGGTGTATTCGTTTGCTCCTCAACTGTTCTTTCAACTTTGGCTTTCTTATCTTTCTTAGGAGTTGGTGGCTTTAGCTCAACGCGGTTAAGATAGTTTTGCCTTCTCTGCTCCTTGAGTTTCTCCTCTCTCCGTTTCCTGGCACGTTCGCGGCGCTTTTGCTCTCTTTTTTCCCGTTCTTCCTCGCTTAGGTAGTTCTTTTCTTTCCTTTTCCTCCGTTTGGCTTCCCTTTCCTCTTTGAGCTTTTTGCGCTCTTCGGCTTTTTGACGACGTTCTTCTTTGCGTTTTTCTCTTAATTCCTTTTCTTTCTCAATATAGTCAGGCAGTTCGATCTTGTCAACCACCTTAGGACCAGAAATCTCAGGAACTTCAGGCTCTATATGCTCTACATCTTCAGGGATTTTACTCTCCTCAACTTCTTTTTCATCCAAAAGCTCTTTCATGCTCTTTACTTCCTGCGGCTCTTCCTTCTTTTTGGCCTTCTTTACGGACCAATCCTCATTCTCCGCATCAAGGCTAGCTTCTTTTTCCTCAGCGCGTTTTTGAACTATTAACAGCGCATCCTCAGAAAGCCGGGTATTGGGATTATCTTCCACCTCTATACCTTTTTTGTTTAAGAGTGCAGCTATCTCACTGACAGTCAATCCGTATTCCTTTGAAGCCTGAGAAATTCTCATGTATTCTGTTCTTTGTGCAAAAGTAATAGCTTCTAAGGATTAAGCTTAAGTGCCTGATTCAAATCTTTATAATCGATCTCACCTCCACATTCTTTGAGGTAATTAAGGATAGTGATCGCCTTTCGGATGCGGATGTCGCTGCTTTTTACTTTTCCAACAATGTGAATGAGGTTTCTCTGTTTTCCTGGTGTGAGAGATTCAAAAATCTTTGCGCCATCTTCATCCTGATTCAATAGCTCTTCAAACTCTTCTGGCATTTCCATGCCGTATTTTGAATTGTCCTTTTCAAGCTCTAAGAGAACAGGATCACCAACTCTAAGCGCCATTTTCTTTGAGCGTTGCTTATTCAATAGAATGAAATAGCCTCCCATTCCATCAGAAAGTAGTGCAGCGTGAAAGCTAAGACTTTGGTTAACTGTACATATCACCCTTTTATCGCCTTCCAAAAGTGACTTTACTTCTTCAGCACTGACCGGAATATGCCCGCCCCAAACTGGACCGGACGAGTTCTCGAGATGACTTTGGATTTGAATTCTCACTGAAGCAAAATTAGATCAAAGCAGTCTAGCTAAAAAGGAATGGAAAAATGCCTGAAATATTCCTTACTTAGTCCTCATGTTAAAAGCGAGCATACCTGAAATAAGAAAGGAACTAGAGTATCTTGAAGCGCAAGAGCTGCGCCAACTCTGTCTTAAGCTAGCCCGATACAAGGTTCAAAATAAGGAGCTGCTTTCTTATATGCTGTTTGACGCCAGCGATGAGGAGGCATTTATTGAATCGGTGAAGGAGGCCGTGGATAAGCAGTTCACGGAGATCAACAGGAATCATTATTACTACGTAAAAAAGAGTGTTAGAAAGATCCTCCGGTTTACTAAGAAGTACATCAAGTTTAGCAAGCAGAAAGAGACTGAGATCGCGTTATTGACACATTTTCTTTACAAATTATCCAAAATGAGTCCGGATTACACGCGAAATAGCGTGTTGAGAGGGATCTACCAAAGAGAGCGCCTGAATGTGAAGAAATGCATAGATACTTTGCACGAAGACCTGCAATTGGATTATCGAAATGAATTGGAACGTCTTGGGCTATAGTAAACCAAAGCAGAGTATGGATGTTATCTGATCATGAAGGACGCTAGCATTGCCATAGTTGGAGCAGGAGTAAGTGGTCTTATCGCCGCAAAGACGCTTGAAGAAGCAGGCCTTAAGCCGGTCATCATTGAGCAAAGTGATCGGGTAGGGGGCAGACTTAAAACGGAGATCAAAGATGGTTTTCAGCTTGACCGGGGATTTCAGGTTTTATTGGATGCCTATCCCATGGCAAAGAAGCATCTCGACCTGAAGGCGCTGGAATTACAAAACTTTAAACCTGGCGCCCTGATCTTTGAAGATGCTAAAAGGAAATTGATCGGTGATCCATTAAGGGATGCTTCAACTCTATTGAGTACTTTATTTTCTGGAGTTGGGACGCTATCTGATAAATTCAGAATCTTAAAGCTCAACAATTATCTCCGAAAAAGAAGTCTCGAGGAGATCTTTCAAACAGAGGAGCAAAGTACATTGAGTTTTTTACAGGATTTTGATTTTTCAGATAAGATGATCAAACAGTTCTTTCTTCCATTTTTCAGTGGAATATTCCTTGAGAATGAGCTTCAGACATCTTCACGCATGTTCCAATTTGTCTTTAAGATGTTTGGTGAAGGAAAAGCCACACTACCCAAAGGAGGTATTGAAGAGATCCCAAAGCAGCTGTTAACGCAGCTTAAGCTCACTGAGATCCATTATGATCAAAAAGTAAAGGAAGTAAAAGCACAGGATGTGATCTTTGAAAACGGTGAACATAAAAGCTTTGATTTTATCATCGTGGCGCTTGCTCCAGAGAAGCTGATCCCCAGATTAAGTGAGGAGAATATGTCGTGGAATTTCTGCGACAACCTTTACTTTAAAGCTGCCTCCAGAAACATTAAAGAGCCATACATCGGCTTGATTGCCAATAATGAGGCTCTGATCAATAATGTTTTCTTTCACAATTCACTTAAAACGATGCATAGGGGAGAAGGGGAGCTACTTTCAGTCACCGTGGTGAAGGATCACGACTTAAAGGATGAGGAGCTCGTGAATAAGGTGAAAACAGAATTAAAGACCTTCTGTGATATAGAGGATCTGACTTTCCTCGAACATTACAAGATCCCCAAAGCATTGCCTCGTTTTCAAAGTATGAAGTACGATATGGAAGCGAGCATGAGTCAGCTCACGGAACATATATTCCTTGCTGGAGACCACCTTCTAAACCCTTCGCTCAATGCAGCAATGCTCTCAGGTGAACGTGCCGCTCAGGGTGTTTTGGAGAAGTTGGATGGAGCGGTGATTGGGTAGTTGGGTTATTGGAAGCTTGTTAAATGATTAAGAATGTCGATTTTGCTTCACATGGTCTCAGAGATTGCATTTAAAATCAAGAAAATAAGAACAATTTCGCGCTTTGATCTTGATGCCGATAGCACTGATTTAAAACATCATGGGACTTCATTCGTCTGATTTATCTAGTTTGCAGATCCAATGAGCGAGAAGAGAGTTAGTTTATCAAGTGTATTCAAGACGATCATTTGGCCAAGAAGGCGATTGTTGTTTATTGGTCTAATATTGATCGTGATCAGCCGTCTGGCGGGATTAGTGCTCCCAGGAGCATCGAAATACCTGATGGATGATGTCATAGTAAATGAAGATTATTCTCAACTGAAGATCATTCTGATCGTAGTTGGATCGGCTATTAGTGTTCAGGCGATCACTTCATTTCTCCTGACAAGGATCTTGAGCGTTGAAGCCCAGCATCTCATCGCAAAACTCAGGGTTCAGATTCAAGAAAAGGTCTTGAGTTTACCAGTGAATTTCTTCGATAGCGCAAAATCGGGTGAGTTGGTCTCAAGGATCATGAGCGATGTTGAAGGAGTAAGAAATTTGGTGGGTACAGGATTGGTGCAATTGGTAGGAGGGAGCCTCACAGCGATCATTTCTCTATTTCTTTTGATCAGTATTAGTCCTACCATGACAGCCTATGTGCTGATCCCCGTGGCGATCTTCGGTTTTATAGCCCTCAAGGCCTTTGGCATCATACGTCCGATCTTCAGGGAGCGTGGAAAGATCAATGCCGATGTGACCGGAAGATTGACTGAAACCCTAAATGGCGTGCGTGTGATCAAGGGTTTTAATGCTGAGCAGCAAGAGATCGAAAGCTTTAAGAATGGAGTAGAGCGTTTGTATCTGAATATCAAGAAAAGCTTGACGTCCACAGCACTGGTTACTAGCTCATCTACGTTTTTGTTGGGTCTTGCATCCACTGGTATCATGGGAATAGGTGGCTACATGATCATGGAAGGCGATCTTACCATAGGTGACTTTCTGGCATTCACCCTGTATTTAGGGTTTATGATCGCACCGATCGTGCAAATGAGTAACATTGGTAGCCAACTTACAGAAGGTTTTGCAGGTTTAGATCGCACCGAGGAGCTCATGAACATGCGTTCAGAGCATGAAAATCCGCGCAGAACCAAAGAATTAGCAACATTGAGCGGAAATATCCGCTTTGAGCAGGTGAAATTCGCCTATGAAGAGAACAAAGAAGTATTGCATGGTATTGATCTGGAGGCTCCAGCGGGTTCGGTTACAGCTCTTGTGGGCTCATCAGGTTCTGGTAAAACAACCATTGCCAGTCTGGTAGCCAGTTTTCTGAGCCCTAATTCAGGGCGGATCACCATAGATGATCAGGATCTCTCTGAACTGAAACTCGAAAGCTATAGAAGGTACCTGGGTGTTGTGCTTCAAGATGATTTCCTGTTTGAGGGTAGTATTCGGGAGAATATCACGTTCCCAAGACCAGATGCTAGCGAAGAACAGATTCAGGCCGCAGTCAAAGCGGCATATGTGAATGAATTCAGTGAGCGCTTTGAAAACGGACTAGAAACACTCATTGGTGAACGCGGCGTAAAGCTATCTGGAGGCCAGCGTCAGCGTATAGCCATTGCCAGAGCCATCTTAGCAGATCCAAAGATCTTGATCCTGGATGAGGCAACTTCTAATCTTGATACCGAAAGTGAAGCGTTGATTCAAAAGAGTTTATCAGAATTGATGAAAGGAAGAACAACCTTTGTCATTGCTCACAGACTAAGCACAATTCGCAAAGCAGATCAGATTTTAGTTGTGGAAGATGGACGTATTGCTGAACAGGGCAAACACGAAGAGTTGATCGACTTAAAAGGTAGATACTATGATCTATTTACGTATCAGGCCCGGATATAGACGTTTTACTGTGATTTGAACAAACTAGCTCTCCTGTCATATAATTAATATTATGTAAAGTAGTAAAAATGGATCACTCTGCCCTATATGAGGTGCTTAATAACTTTTAATCCATTAAGCTAACCGACAAGCAACATCTTATATCCGATGAAATACTTTTTAGTCCAAACTACTTGGGGTTAATTTGCATTGATGTTTAAGATGAGCAGATCTCAAGTTGGCCGCTATTTAAAAGTAGCCAGTATTTGTGTGCTCACTTTTAGCATGTTTCTATTTGAATCATGCAAACAAAGTACTTATCGTTTTCCGAAATTCGGCTACAAACAATTCGACAAATTTGCCAGTCAGCCCACTCAGGGAGAAATTCTGATCACTGAAGAACACGAAGCAAATCTTGTCATTCCCTACCGTTCCTATTTCCTCTTTGGAATGATCAAAGACACCTTTCCAGGAAGAATGAATATGGGGCCAATATATGTTGCTGGCGACTATTTTGAGCAGGCCTTTAATGTTTGGGCAGCTCCATTAACGGGTCCGATTGCCGGAAGGATGAATGAAATTAAGGTATATACAAAGGATAAAAAGATCCTTTTCCAACAAGACCTCTATTTTCCTAAAAGTGTGGAAGCCGTATTTCCAGATACGCTTAAAAAGAAGATGATCCTTGAGTGGCGACAGGATAAAAGCAATGATCACGGAGTTGTTCTTGAATTGAGTCACCCTTCAGACACTGCATTTGGCTTAAATGCACTTGATCAGGGACGAGAATTCTTTTATATACCTAAAGACGATGGTAAGATTGAGATCAACTCCTCTATCTGGAAAGCTGCCAACACAATGGCACAGGATAGTATTCGGGTCAGACTTTATAGAGGAAACTTTGCAACGATCAAAACGGGTTTCCGCTATCCTAATAAGGTCCACTTTTTGATCTGGTCCGCAGCCTATAAAATGATGTACATTAAACCTGAAGAAGTTAAATAATGAACTTTTTTTATCCGAAAGGGTTTACATCCTAGCCAAACTAATTGCGTATGATAAAAATTCTAAATGGACTTATCGTCCTTTTGTCTTTGAGCATGTTCAGCTCCTGAGTTCAAAGTGATGTGGTCTTTCCGAAATTGGGATACAAGTATTTCGACAAATTTGTGCACGACCAATATGACGGCAAGATCTACATTCAGGAAGATCATGAAGGCAATGCTGCACTTCCTTCCAGGTCATTTTTCCTATTTGGAGACATGAATGACACCTTTGCTGGTCGCATGAACATGGGGCCAATTTACATTGCAGGTGATGCCTTTGAACAGGTCTACAGTGTTTGGGCGGCTCCACTTTCCGGACCGCTAAGCGGACGTGAGAATGAAGTTAAATTATATACGTAGGATAATGAGCTAATCCTCAGTGAAGAGTTGTATTTTCCAAAGCATATAGAATCTGTCCTACCTGATACCATAGAAGTTAGAACTATGATCAATTGGAATGCCGACGATGATAATCCGCATGGTATTCTGGTGGAGATCAGTGATATGAATGATACGACGCTTTCATTTGGTGATCTGGGAGATCGACGTGCATACTATTATTTCCCGCAAGATGATGGTCAAATTGAGATCAGCCCAACGCTGATCAAAACCTTTCAGGTGAAATCCGGCGATGTGAAACGTTTTCGAATTTATCGCGGAAACTTCGATCAGTTGGAAACTGAGGTTGACTATCCCAAAAAGATCAAGTTCATGTACTGGTCTTCTGTTTACAAGAAAGTATAATTTAAGCTGGAGGAATAATTATTGGTCCTCTTCCCTATTCGCCTTCGCTCTATCATGAAGCGTTCTGGTTTGCTCTAGAGTGAGCTGCGTGCCGTCATACTCTCCTTGCAACTGAGGAGGCGGGTCACCAAATCCAGCTCCAACAGCCCGATTTAAAATATCCTTGGCTTCATCTTCAGAGGAAACAGGAAACGACATGAACGTTAAGGTATCTTGATTAGGTACAACATGATTTGAATAGCCTATTTCGATAATGTGATTCACCACAACAGATGGCACCTTGTCCACAAAAGTTCCGAAATTAACCACATACTTGATCTTTTCAGGATCTGGATTCTGAATCCCCATAATGTCATCTATAGCGGTAATCAAAGAAATCGGTGGTTCGATAAAACGCTTGGGCAGGTTCTTTTCCACCTCTCTTAATTCTTCTGGACTTAAGCCTTGATCTTGATCTTGCCCCCTTCTTCCTGTTTGAGTTCCACTTAAGTTATTTGAAGGGCGATCGTCAGATTGCGCTTCCTCATCGGCTTCAGCTTCAGGTCTTGTAAGCTCAGTTTGATCCTGAGCGGCAGCATTCTCTGCATCATTTTCATCAGCCTTTGGAGCTTGACCACTAGAGGCTTTAGGCAGTTGGCGTGAATCGTCCCTGGGGGTGAGCTGTCCACTTTCTTTTCCCTGGCCAGCACCCTCTTCAGTTTCTTGATCCTTTTGTCCACCTCTTCTCGGTAGTTTGATGGGCTCAGGTTTATCCTCATCTTCTCCTGCACTACCCGACCTGTTCAGTCCATCAGACCCACTACCAAA
>CBFHWY010000097.1:0-269 GCA_965659675.1 Salibacteraceae bacterium
GGCTTGCCAACTACTTTTACCCAAAGCTTTTTTTGACGTTGGGTTTTTATTTGGAGTTCGAGGTCAAATCCCTTGTGTTTGGAAATTGCTAAATCAAGAGCCTTCTTAATCGACTCTGAACTTTTACCCTTCAGATAAAAGCTTAGCCCTTCTTCCAATGTTGGATTATAAGTTGTTGGTACTTCATGAATTTCACGTGTTATCTTGGACCAGTAAACACGCTTTCGTTTTACGTCGTATTCCCAAACCCCAATTCGCGATAATTCAAT
>CBFHWY010000097.1:297-8915 GCA_965659675.1 Salibacteraceae bacterium
GGTTTTTGAACTGATCAAAATCATAATTACTTGTCAGGTCTTTCATTGCGCCGTCAATCCGGGTTGCATGTTCATCATCACCAGAAATCAACCTTCCAAAACTGATAACATTTTTTACCCTTCCGGACTTGGTGATTATTCTATGTCTTTGCTCAAACCTACCGTATTTCTCTAGGTCTCTCTCAATGACTTTAGCGATAAACTCATCATCTGGATGAATGAATTCCCTCCACCAATTCGAATTGGAAGGCATGCAATTGATTTCAGTATCAAAAAAATGCTGAAAAGATGGGCTAATGTATGTGAATTCTTTATCTGGAAGACTCACCGACCAATGCACCTCTGACAGCGATTCGGTAATATCATTAGAAATTGGGTAATCTTGGCTTACTCGGTTTTCAGCATTATTACCTACGATCTGTATCATGACTCTGTCATCTACCAATATCTTATTTACAACAATGCTTTGCCCGCCAATATTTTTTGCTTTAATCTCGTGATTCAGCGACTCAAGATTAAAATCTTGATAAACCAGCTTAATTTTTTCATGCTCTGGAGATGTTGAACCAAAAAAATCTCGTACATCTTGGTTTATCAAATTCTTTGAACCAATTCCAAGGTAGCTTAGTGCAGACGGACAAATCTCGTTCACTACGCCTAGTTTCTTTACTCCAGATTTCGAATTTTCTATATTGTGGTATATTAATCCTACGCTTAAGCTCTGACCTGCCATTAACAAATGAATTAAATAAATAATGAAAATAAGCCCAAAAAACCAGTTTGCAACTTTATTTCAAAATTGACTCTAAATTTAATTAAAGTGTAGTTTTCCTTATGTACGCTTCCTGAAATTTGTAGCCTTTCCGCAAAATGGGAATCTTAGGTTACCTTGGAAAGGCTTAGATGAGTGCTATGGCAGATTGAGATACAGCGGTTATCCGTATGGACACAGAAGAGTCTTGCGAGTTTACAGAAAGCTGGGTCTACAGCTGTGAAAAAATAGATAGAAAAGAGTTCCTTCTCGTTTGAAGGCACCTTTAAGCTTTCCAATCAGAATGAACATGGTCTGGAGTATGCCCGCCTGCCGGAGGGCAGGGACTTTATACATAATGTATTATAAATTGGAAGAAAGTTCAGAGTGTTGTACGTGATTGATGATTTTAATCGAGAAGCACTGGCAGTTGACTCTGCCTTTAGCTTTCCTTCCATCAACGTAACCGACCTGATGGCAAGACTCATAGAATTCAATGGAACACCGAGTATAATAAGGGTTGATAACGAAAGTGAGTTCATTGCTCACAACTTCCAACACTGGTGCAAAGAACAACAGGATGAGATCAAGTATATACAGCCAGGTAAACCGGTGCAGAATGCCTATGTTGAACGGTTCAACAGACACTTTAGAGAAGAGACTCTGGATGCCCATATCTATATAAGGACTAGATGACGTTAAAGAACTATCAGAAAACTGGAGAAAGGATTACAACCAATATCAGCCTCACATGTCATTCATGGGAATGAGTCCAAACCCGTTCGTAGAGAAATACAAATACATTAGCAATCAACCAGAATCCCTATTATTATACTATCGGAAGAAGGAACAGGCTTAAAAACATGTAGTACATCATAGTTGATTAGAAATAAAAAAAGGGAGGCAGAACCTCCCTTTTTTCAGCGATATCTGAATTTACTATTTCGTAATAATTAGCTTTTGGTCATAGAGTCTTCTGCCCTTCTGATTACTTAACTCCAGGAAGTAAGTACCAGGAGTTAGGTGGTTCAGATCAATTTTAGTTTCCTGGTCAATGATTTGAGCTGATCGAACTTTTCTTCCCGTCATATCGATAACCCTAAGAAACAAAACATCGGAATGGATAGGATTAACTAGACTAATATGCCCTGAAGAGGGATTAGGGAAAACTCGAATCGACTCCACAGGCTTTTCAGAAGATGCCGTAATAAATGAGACTCGAATAGTGTCTACCCCAACACACATGTTAGAGTCTTTCACTTGTACTGAGAAGAGAGTGTCAAGCTTGATTACAACGGAAATTGAATCCGTAGTGTCTCCCGTACTCCAGAGAATGTTTTTATCTGGGTGTCCAGCATTCAAACTAAGGACTGCGTTTAAACCTAAAGCAGTATCACTTCCTAAAGAAATTTGAGGTAAAGGATTAACTTTCACAGCCATTGAGCACTCATTTAAATTAGCAGATTGATCTGTAGCAGCAAAGGTGATAGAATAATTCCCAGCGCTCAAGTTATCTCCTTTCATAGGCCCACTCACATTGTTGACGTACACAAGACAATTATCTGTTACTTGCGGATCATCATAAGTGAGGATTCCCTCACAGATGATCAGATCTTTTGGACATATAATTTTAGGACTAATAGTATCTATCACTTCAACATTCACTGATAGACTATCTGTATTTCCATTCTGATCACTTCCAATAAGATAAGTATTTGTTCTACCTATCTGGCCGCAATCAAAAGACGCAGGACTTATAAATAACGTATCAATACCACAATTATCAAAGCTTGAGGAATCTACATCACTCAATATCAGTTGTCCCGCCCCCAAAGAATCGAGATAAATCTCAACATTATTTCGAGCCTGAAGATGAGGCTTTATGGTATCGATTATAGTTATTAATACTGTATCACTTGCAATATTTCCGCTGTTATCGACAGCTGAAAATATGCTTCTGTGAACTCCTGTATCAACACATGTGAAGCTTGAGGGTGAGAGTTGGTAGGAAACAATTGAGCAATTATCGCTTGTTGCACTATCCACATCTGACGGCTTCACCACTACTGTACCAGAATCTGTTAAATAAGCAAATATGCTTTTAACCTCAATGTTTGGTTTTATTGTGTCTAAAACATTAATTCCAAAGGTCGTACTGTCTGTATTCCCAGAATTATCAGTAACTCTCAGGATAGTAGAACTACCTCCCAAATCCGCACATGTGAAAGTACTTTGATCTAGCGAAATGGCGCTAATCCCACAATTATCGGAACTACCGTTATTCACCATAGAGGTATTTACAGTAAACTGGCCAGAGCTATCAAGATAAACATTGATAGTTTTAGCCCTGGCAACGGGCTTATTGGTGTCTAACACTGTAATAGTAAATTGCGCAGTATCTGTATTAGATGAAGCATCAATTACCCAAAAACTTTCGGTCGATCTACCGGTATCAGAGCAGCTAAAGCTCGACTTGGAGATCCCAAAAGTTGAAATTGAACAATTATCCGAAGAATTACTATCTACGTCCGAAGATGTTATAGATGCTGAACCAGTGGCATCCAAATAAACAGTTATTGCCTTTGCATTTGCTGAAGGTTTGATTGTATCTATCACAGTAATGCTGAGGACCGTAAAAGCTGTATTTCCGTTAATGTCCTGAGCGGTTAATCGAATTTGATTTAGACCTGTATCTGAACAATTAAAGGCATTTTTAGATAAACTCAACGAAGCAAGACTGCAATTATCCGAAGATCCATTATCCACCTGGCTAGATGTTATCTGAGCAGTTCCCACGCTGTCAAGGTACACGGTTAAATTCCTGGCTAAAACGTTTGGTCTGACTGTATCAATGACATTTATGGAAACTCGAGAACTGTCAACATTTCCGCTGTAATCAGTTACTGAAAACCAAATAGTATTTGAACCGACATCAGAACAATTAAAGGATTGTTTGCTTAATATTTTAGAGCCCAGGCTACAATTATCCGAGCTACCGTTATCTACCATAGATGTGCTGACGGTAACCTGACCAGCGCCATCAAGATAAGCATTGACAGTTTTAGCCCTGGCAACCGGCTTAATGGTATCTAACACGGTAAAATTAACTTGAAGAGAATCTGTCAAACCATTATTATCTGTAGCTCTGACGGTAATAGTATTAGAACCCGTATCCGCACAACTAAAGTTTTGTTTAGAAAGAGAAGAGGAGCTTATACTGCAATTATCAGTTATTGTAGCTACATCAGAGGCAACAATGGTAAGTGTACCAGAAGTATTAAGGTACAGCGTTGAATTTAAGCTAACAATTGATGGTGCCAATGTGTCATTTAGAGGAACTGTGTCTGAGGCTGTTCCTTTACAGCCATCACTGTTAGTTACGGTTACCCTGTAAGAACCAGCTCCTAGACTGGATGCGGTTCTGGACGTTTGACCATTCGACCAATTATATTGATTATATGTTGAATCCACTTGAAGCGAACCATCACTTTGTCCGTTACAGGATTCCCCGCTTATTAGAGAAATACTTGGAACCACTAAACCTGGCTCACTTACATTGACTGTAACTGAATCTGTACAAGAGTTATCATCGGTAACAGTTAACACAAAATTACCAGCACTTAACCCTGTTAAATCTTTTGTCGAGCTCCCATTACTCCATGCATATGTAAAAGGACCTACGCCACCTGAAACATTAGTATTTATCGACCCATTAGATTGCCCAAAACATGCTACATCAGTTGCAGTCGGTGTTAAAGTGATGTCAGCAGGTTGAGCAACAGTAAATGATGTATTTACAGAATTTCCACCATTATCTGTTACAGTAACGGTATATGTTCCGGCGGCCAAATCTTCTAAAATACTTACGCCTGGAAGCTCAATTAAAGGTCTTCTGTTTGTTCCACTACTCCATGAGATATCGTTCCACCTCCCACTTGAAATAAATTGAACAAAGTCTTCATTCCCACTATTATTTGGCTCACCTGCGCCCCAGTTTGAATAGCTGAAAGATTCGCCAGAATCCCACACAAAAGTACCCTCGCTATCCTTGTCGGTTAGCCCTATGTAATTACCCGATTGAGCTCCATTTGACCAAAGCCATGAATTTTCAGATGCAGAAGTTATTGAGGCGAGATAACCATAATATGTTTGTGCCTCATCTGAGGCAACAGTGTAAGATGAAGTCTGTGAATTTCTTCGATAGTAACTATGAGTACCTCTGTGGCCTAGCAAAGTGTATCCTGATATTGTTTGCCCCGAAAACGTCGTATCACCCGTGTTCCAAACAAACCGATAAGGAGGGGTTCCACCGCTCACCTGAGCAAATATTGATGCCGTTGAATCACCGAAACAATCAATGCTATCCGTTTGTGTGACATCTACTCCAAATAATGAGGTAATTATTACTTGACCATGGCCTCTGTTCCATGCTGCACTATTACTTTTATTTGAACCGGCGTTATACGAGCCACCGCCTCCGCCGTCGCCGTAAGAACCACCACGTGCACCGCCACCTCCTGAGTAGCCACCGCCACCACCAGCGCCCATGTTGTCCGAGCCGCCGCCGCCGCCGCCGCCGAAACCTCCGTCACCGCCTTCATCTCTTCCATCGTTCCATCGTACACCACCTTCGGCACCATTTAGGGGTCTTTGACCTCCTTGGGCACCTCTTGAGCCTCCCCCAAAGTTATAATTTGTAGGGTTGTTCCCTCCGGTACCGTCAGTGAGCCAGCCTGAGCCTCCTCCAGCCCAATAACTAGCTCCACCTGTATTTCTGCGGCCTCCGTTTCCATTTTGTCCGCCGGTACTGGATATACCTTGAGCGTTATTTCCATTTATTCCTGCATTGGCGTTTATTCCACTGTAGGTTCCGGTGTTACTCGAAGCACCACCACCACCTCCTGCAGCTACAAGAAGTTGCGATCCTGTGTTTATCCAAACATATGATCCGCCTCCACCACCAGCGCCTGCATTGTCAATGTTACCAAAACGAGTATCGCCACCCTTTTGGCCGACTACAACTTTTATTGTTTGCCCTGCGGTCAAATTGAATTCACCCACCATGCGTGCTCCACGTCCACCGCGATTTCCAGTTGTGTAGATATCACGTCCTCCTTCAGCTCCTCTTACATCTATTCTATATGGCCCTGATGTTGGCACAACCCACTCCTGGATACCTCTCGTTCGTATTGTTACTTTATTTTGTAGGTTATTTCCAGAGCTATACGTGCTGTTTACTTGAGACTGTGATGGTCCTAATCGGCCGCTCGCGCCGCAATTAGTAAATGTAAATGTTTGCTGAGCTAAAAGACTCGGAATGCAGAATACAATTAGCGTTATTAAAGATATGGCGTACTTCATGAACTTTCAGGTTATTTTGGGCCACAAAAGAATGAACTATTGGACTACAAACAATCCCTGTTTTGTTTAAAATTGTTTAAATGACCAATAATGATGTCTAGTCGTTTAAAAACTGGGTTAAACAGCGGTAGTTTATTAATGTAAGTACAGTGAAATATTGGACGTAAACATTTATCAAACTAAGGTTAACATGAGGTTGTATTTCATGCCCAATTCATTGCCTTATGATTATCATTTAAATCTTCAATCTGGCTTATGTTTTCTCGCACTCTCACTAATTCTTATCCGATGCCAGTTAATTCGATTGGTCTTAAAATATAACCTCATCACATCCGTGAGCAATGTTTATTGCTGAGATACGAGGACTGTGATTATAATCTGCGAATTCCTACCTCAAAATAAGGTATGGGTAGTGTGGAATTTGATGTGTATTAAACTTATCTTACTCAAGACATTTTTCACTCACCTGGATTACCGAGATAATTTCTGATATTCAAGGATAAAGCAAGAACTAGCAATTTATTTTCTATAATGTATAGGTTAGACTATTTTCGCAGCGCATGAAAAAAATCATAGCGCTGCTTTTTTTTGCTCTTGTTTTTAGCGGAACAAAAGCCCAACTAAAACTATCCCCCAACGCTGAGGTCAGTCTGTATACCTGCGGTATGGGTGACGACCTTTATGCACTATTTGGGCATACTGCGATCCGGATAAAAGATGATGCCTCAAATTTAGACCGCGTTTACAATTACGGCACCTTTAGCTTTGGGCAGGGTTTCTACACCAAGTTTACCATGGGCCAGCTCAATTATAAGCTAAGTGCGTATGGTTTTAAAGGCTTCTTGAGTGAATATCGCTATTACCAACGATCGATCAAAAAACAGGTT
Source organism: Salibacteraceae bacterium (assembly GCA_965659675.1). GTDB lineage: Bacteria > Bacteroidota > Bacteroidia > Flavobacteriales_G > Salibacteraceae > CBFHWY01. The sequence goes on from CBFHWY010000097.1 coordinate 7,297, forward strand.
TTAAATCTGGATCAGGCTCAGAAAGAAAAATTATACAGTCTTTTGGAGGTGAATGCGCTTCCACAGAACGCCTTTTATCTCTATGATTTCTTTTATGACAACTGCTCTACACGTCCGCGTGATATCATCGAACAGGTCACCGGGAAGATCGATTATCCCGATCTAAGTGGAGAAAATCCAAAGACCTACCGTCAGCTTATTGATGAATATTTAGCCTACTCCCCCTGGGCCGACTTTGGAATTGATATTTGTTTGGGTTCCGTATGCGACACTCCTACCACAACCAGAGGTTATATGTTCCTGCCAGAATACCTTTTCCAGGCATATGAGAATGCTCAAGTGAATGGAAATCCTCTGGTAGCAAGCTCTGAAGTGGTATTTATGCCAGAAAAAGAACGAAGTTCAGCACTGAACTGGAATGATCCTATCGTGATCTTTTGGGTATTTTGTGTTTTGGTAGCGCTCTTTACCTTTTTTGAGTGGAGAAGCGGTAAACGATACATTCTCTTCGACCGTTTCTTTTTCTCACTTATCGGTCTGATAGGCTGGCTAGTGACTTTTCTGTGGTTCATCACTGATCATCAGGCTACCAAAGCAAACTGGAATATAATGTGGGCGATTCCATTGAACTTTCCCATTGCACTTTTTGTATTTAAACGAAACTTGAGGCGCTTTGATAAGTACTATCAGTGGATGATCCTATGGGGAAGTTTAAGCCTGATCATTACATGGGCAATCATTCCTCAGCAGCTACATGTTGCTATATTACCCTTACTTTTGGCCATTGTCATTAGAGTGAGTCACAGTTTAATCAGAATCAAAAGATGATCCAACGCAAACAAAGCCTATATCTGCTTCTTGGAAGTATTTTCGGAGCATTGACCATATTCTTTAACCTCTTTACACTTACTTATAAAGGAGAAGATTTTCAGCTCATTAAGGGGAGCATGATAAATGGGTCAGGAGAGATTCAATTCTTTGCCTGGTATTTTATCCCCCCTCTCATTACAGCTTGTTTGTACGGGGTTCTGAACATTCTGAGGTATAAAAACCTAGATCGGCAATTATTGTCCGTAAAGATCAACATGTGGATCGCGGTTTTGGCCATTACAGGAATGGTTGGCTTTGTTATACATGCCACCACTAAACTTGGAAATATTGTTGAGTTCAGCTTTAGTCCCTTTGTTTTTGGTCCGGTGCTTCTTTTGGCTTTCAACTATTTAGCTTATACCTCTATCAAAAAGGATCGTGATCTGTTAAAATCTGTAGATAGAATTCGCTAGATCAGGAATCTAATTTCTGATTCAATTCACCTATTTGCTTTTCAGCATTTTTGATCTCTTTGTTTACGTATTTCAGGTAAGCTTCTTTGATCTTCTTACCCTCAGCATTCTTTTGTTCCTTCTTAAGGTATTTAAGATAGGATTTAAGTCCGCTTCTCCTGAATTCATCATACTTTCTTCCTAGTTTTTCTTTAAAACTCTCTTCCATAATTCCAGGTTTATTGATTTAATTTGGATGAAACAGAGAGAAACGAGGCCGTCTCAACACTTGGGTATAATTCCTCATAGGTCATCGTTTCATTCATAGATATTCTGCGATGAATATGCTTGCGTTTG
>CBFHWY010000098.1:0-8889 GCA_965659675.1 Salibacteraceae bacterium
CGGAGTTGATGATATGATCAGCTTTCCTGCCGACTCTATGTTGAATGATACCTTTAGCATGGCTACCTGGGTCAAGGTATATTCCAATCCAGGTCCTGGGGAATCTCAGGCAATTTGTTCTTTTGGATCAAATGGTGCAGATCACAGCATCATGTTGAGTAATAACACTGGCTTTCAACATATAGGTTTTGGATTTGGCTCCATTGGAACACTACAATCCAACATTTGGACTGACAGCCTTCCTGATACTAATAAGTGGTATCATATTGTTGTAAGTCGCACAGCAAGCACACTAAAGATCTACATCAACGGCAAATTAGAGGACAGTTTGCAAACGGCAGTTCCCATATTTGGAAACAGCCCTAATGCCGCAATGGGGTCTAGAAGAGGAGTTAACCAGTACTTTCATGGGGTAATTGATGAGTTGAGCTATTACCCCTGTTTGCTTGGTCAATCTGATATTGAAGTCCTCGCATCTGATACAATGATCTCCACCAGCACTCCTGAACTCAGTTCACCAAAATACCGGGTATTCCCAAATCCGACTCGATCTGCGATTTACATCGATGGACCGCAAGTCGGTAAATTAAAGCTTTACAATATTCATGGAGAGTTGATCAAGAAGGCTGCGCATCAAGACAAGATGGACCTCAAGGGTCTTCCAACTGGAATTTACTTCCTGAAAATTGAAAGTTTCGGGGGTGTTCAAACTCGGGAAATAGTCTTGCATTGATATTTTATCAATGAAGGCCTGATATCTCTGTTTAAGCAAACAGGGAGTCAACAAACTCCTTGCGATCAAATACCTGAAGGTCTTGCATTTGCTCACCAATTCCAATGTAGCGAACGGGGATCTTGAATTGATCTGAGATGCCTATCACTACTCCCCCTTTGGCAGTACCATCAACTTTTGTGAGGGCTACAGCGCTTACCTCCGTGGCTTTTGTAAACTGTTTCGCTTGTTCAATGGCATTTTGGCCAGTAGATGCATCCAGCACAAGCAATACCTCATGAGGAGCCCCGGGATAGACTTTCTGCATCACATTTTTTATCTTACTGAGCTCATTCATCAGATTGGTCTTGTTGTGCAAACGGCCCGCAGTATCAATAATGACCACATCTGAATTTCTCGATCTAGCCGCAGAGAGCGTGTCAAAAGCAACGCTGGCTGGATCACTTCCCATTTTCTGAGCAATAACAGGAACCCCTACTCTATCGCCCCATATCTTAAGTTGATCGATGGCAGCCGCTCTAAAGGTATCGGCAGCCCCCAGGAGCACATCATAACCATTGCCCTTAAATTGATGAGCGAGCTTGCCAATGGTCGTGGTCTTCCCCACTCCATTCACACCAACAACCATGATCACGTATGGCTCTCCATCGACAGCTCCGGGAAGCTTTTGACCTTCGTTATCTTCCTGCTCTTCCAGCAACAGCGCGATCTCCTCTCTCAAAATAATATTGAGCTCGTCTGTACTAGTGTACTTATCTCTTGAAACGCGCTCCTCTATGCGCTCGATGATCTTTATAGTGGTCTCTACTCCAACATCAGAGGTAATGAGCACCTCCTCCAGGTTATCCAGCACCTCATCATCCACACGGGATTTCCCGACAACGGCTCTGGATAGCTTTGAGAAGAAAGATTGTTTTGTTTTGCTCAGACCTTCGTCTAGCTTCTCCTTCTTCTCTTTATTGAAGAGTCCGAAAAATCCCATTAACTGCTTTAATCAAAAAAGCCCCTTTCGGGGCTCAAATTATTTCGAAAGGAATTCGTTCACCTTATCTTTAGGTAGAATCTCCTGTTTAAAGATGTAAGCGCCTGACTTATCAGACTTTACCATCTTTATGACCTTTGCGAGGCTTTTGGAGCCTCCTTTGGATAGACCTGCAACTGTTTTCTTAGCCATGACGTATCTTATTTAATTTCTTTATGAATTGTGTAGCGCTTCAGGATCGGGTTATACTTTTTGATCTCCATACGATCGGGAGTATTCTTCCTGTTCTTTGTTGTGATATAGCGCGAAGTGCCCGGCTGACCTGACTCTTTATGCTCGGTGCACTCTAAAATTACCTGTACTCTGTTACCTTTCTTCGCCATCCTTGCTCAATTAGGGGTGCAAAAATAGTAATTTCATCAAGATGAGAGGCTAGTCTGCCTGCTTTTTCCATTTATCGAATATACTCGGCTCTTTCATCAGCGATTCTATCTCAGGAATCTCTTTGGTTACGCAGTCTGAAAGGTTTTCAGGATCAGAAGGTGTAATGAGAATATCGTCTTCAATTCTGATGCCGATGTTCCACCATTTTGGGTCGCAATTACTCCCTTCAGGGATATAAATGCCGGGCTCCACTGTAATAATGCTCCCAGCCTGAAGTTTATCATAAGATCCGACATCATGCACATCCAAACCCAAATAATGACTCGTACCATGCATGAAGTACTTTCGGTGTTGCATAAAGTTATCGATCAGCCCAAGTTCCTTCAGACCCTCGGCGATCACAGCTCTTGCCGCAGCATCTGGTGCCCGAAAGGATTTGCCCACTCTACATTCTTCAATTCCTGCCTTTTGAGCTTTTAGCACAAGTTCATAGATCAGCTTCTGCTCTTCGGAAAAATTTCCACCCACTGGGAAAGATCGTGTAATATCTGCTGTGTAACCCTTGTACTCCGCCCCAACATCTGCCACTACAAAATCATTCTGTTCCAGGTCTTTGGTGTTTTCCCAGTAGTGAAGTACACATGAATTCTGTTTACCTCCAATAATCGAAGGGTAAGCGGGCTTACGGGCCCCATTCCATCGAAATACGGATTCGATGACCGCCTCCATTTGATATTCAGATAATTCATTCTTTGAGGCTTTCATCAACTCCTGATGTCCCAGGCAAGAGATCTCGATCACACGACGCATTTGATCTATTTCCCAGGAATCTTTGATCTTCCGAAGTTCAGCGATCTCATCATAGAGCGCATCATTAACCTTAATGGCATTGGAGGAAATCCAGTTGGATAAGCTTCTTCTTTGGTCATTTGTCTCAGGATCCTTCTGAGGAAGTGAGTTCATGTCAACCAGACTTAGCGACTTCGCCGGAACCTTTCTTATGATCCCCTCCAGTTCAGAAAGCTCCATCCCTTTCAGTCCACTGATGACTCCAGACTGATTAGGACCTAAACGCTCACCATGCCACACCGCATCACTTTGGTTCTTTGGTCGAACAAATAGCAGGGCAGATTCAAGTTCAGCGCTTTTGGCAAGTGCATCAGAAAGTAAAATAAGTATGACCCCAGGCTCACTTATCCCTGTAAGATACCTGATGTTCGGATTTGGATGATATTCGTAGTTGATGTCTCTAGACATCTGTTTAACGGGATAAGAGATAACAAGTGCCATCTCATCCGCTTCCAGAGTTGCCCGCAAAGCTTCCCGTCTCTTGTCAAGTAGTTCAACTGGCTGCGCAATTGCGACGAGCTGCAAGGCAAATAGGAAGACGATCGACAATGCTCTCTTCATCAGAGCCTAAAGGTACTAAAGTAAGATGATGGAATAGAAGATCTGACCTGACAATGTAGATCAAACCTATCAGTAAAACTGCTTATCCTTTAAAGAAGCCTTTTTCTCTGGCCTCTCCAAGGCACTTATGCAATCCGTTCTTATTGATGTTACGAAGTCCGGAAGCAGATACCTTCAAGGTGATCCAGCGATCTTCTTCAGCATAATAGAAACGCTTCACCTGAAGGTTTGGGCGAAATTTTCGCTTGGTTCTATTATTTGAGTGAGATACAAAGTTTCCAACCAATGCTTTCTTTCCAGTAATTTGACAAATATTCGCCATGACGCTTTAAAATTTCGGGCGGCAAATGTAACGAATTATTTCTTTTTTAGCAATTCCAGTCTCAACATATTTAGCGCTGCATTGGTGGCTCTTTTGATATTTTGCTCGCGTAATCTTCCGAAGCTGAACTTTTCAGCTTCTATGAGCCCTTCTTTTCCCGCAAGCGCAATCCATACTGTTCCTACGGGCTTTTCATCTGAGCCCCCATCAGGTCCCGCAACTCCTGATACTGATAGTGCATAGTCGGCGCCTGTATTCCTCACCGCACCTTCAGCCATTTCTCGGACCACCTGCTCGCTTACTGCACCGTGTTGTTGCAGACTTGCTTTGGAAACTCCAAGCAGCTCCTGCTTCAGTTCATTAGAATAGGTGACCATTCCGCCCAGAAAGTACGCCGAACTTCCCGGAACCAGGGTGATCTCGTGCGCAATATTGCCGCCAGTACATGACTCGGCGGTAGCCATAGATTTACCCAGTTCTTGAAGTAATTCACCGACAGCGAGGGGAAGTTCAATATTCTCTTCGCCGTAGATCAGATCGGGAATGATCTCATAAAGCTCATCTGCCTTATCATCGATCTCATCTTTGAGCTGATCAAAATCTTCACCCCTGCCACTCAAGCGAAGTCTTACTCTTCCAGAAGATGGCAAATAGGCCAACTTTATTCTTGTTTGCTCTAAGCTGTCTTCCCATTCGTCGATCAACTCCATCAAACTTGATTCTCCTAAGCCTGTAGTCAGGATCGTACGATGATAGTTATACATAGTATCGAAAGTCTCATTGAGTCTGGGTAACACTTCATTGGTCATGAGTTTCTTCATCTCATAAGGCACTCCTGGCAGTGAGATCACCACGCGTCCGTTCCGCTCAAACCACATTCCAGCTGCTGTGCCGTGATGATTCATTAGTACAGTACAATCATGCGGAACCTCGGCCTGACCATAACTTGCTTTCGGAACTCCGGGCCTACCTAGTGACTTGAATAATCTTTCAACATGATCAAAGAGCTCTTGTCTGAACTCAAGTGGTGAATTAAAGTACTCAGCGAGCGTTTTCTTTGTAAGGTCATCTTTTGTAGGTCCCAGACCACCAGTGATAATGGTCAGATCACATTTGCGAAGTGATTCATCCACGGCCAGTCGTATTTCCGCTGGATCGTCGGAGATCGTGATCATCCTACTCACTTCGAAACCAACCTTATCGAGTTCCTCGGCTATATATTGAGCATTGGTATTTAGGATCTGCCCAATGAGTATTTCATCTCCGATATTGATTATTTCTGCTTTCATATCAAATTGAATCTGGTTTCCAGGTTGAATTTCGCGCTGCAATTGAGTACCTTTGGCGAATTCAGAAGAACGCAACAATGTTATTAAAGTTCGGCTTGCGAGGATTCATTTGTTCGCTCCTTTTGTTCACAGCACATGTTATTCAGGCGCAGCCTGAAGGCAAAACTGCGGATGCATTGGAGGAAAAGATCTATGATCGTGCTATTGCAATGATGCGCAAGGATTACTTCAAAGGAGAAGAGAGTCTTGCCTACTATATTGCCGAAGCTTATCGAAAATCTTTTGACTACGCTCAAACCAATGAATGGCATATGAGAGCGATCTCAGCTGGTAATCAACCTTCCTTTTATGGTTATTGTATGACCATGCTCCAAATGGGCAGGTTAAACGAGTGCTTAAAATATGCCAACAAAAGTTATTGCTGAACCCTAATGATGGAGACTTACCAGAGATCATTGAAACTTGTCGAAGGCATTTGAATCCTTCCAGGAAAATGGATTCGATAAGCATCCTCACGGAAACCGCACTCGAACAGTTATACCCTGTAGAAAAAAGATCCAATCACGATCCTAAGATCATTAAATCAGAGGAGGCGCCAAAATATATGATATCGAGTATATACTCTGAGACCTTGCCCAATGAAAAAGTGATACGCCAGAACCGCACGAGTATACCACGGGTTGATCAGATCAGAGCAATGAAAGCCCTGGGCTTGAAGCACAAGGACAATATGATCGGTATTTACACGATAAAAGACAAAAGGGATGTGAGTTATTTCATCATGCCTGATTACTTTGAAGAGCATGAACATAGCGCTCACTATTCGGGTGTAGAAAGCTTCCTCATAGACTATGTAGATTCCGATCTGGAAAATGTGGAAGGTGCCGAGCTGTTCAAAGACAAGCGTAGCGTTAAATTTCCAGTGCTTTCTGCTGATGGATCAGTGCTTATTTTCGCCTCTAAGGATATGCGCGGAGGTTATGGAGGTTATGATCTGTATCGCATGGTTTACAGAAGTCCGTTTTGGTCGAATCCTGAAAACTTAGGTCCCGCGATCAACACCAAAGGAGACGAGATCTATCCTTTCATATCATATGACAACAAACTCTACTTCAGCTCCAATGGTCAAGGAGGATATGGAGACCTTGACGTCTTTTCAATAGATCTTGAGATGATCGGAAAAAGGGATCCTGAATTACTGGAGTCGCCTGTAAATTCAAAGTTTGATGACTATGCATACATGATCAATTCAAAATCTGGTCTGGGCTTATTTGCTTCAAACAGGAATAAAGGAAAAAAAGCTGATGTCTATTCCTTTCAGCAAGTATTTGATAATTGCGGAGCTGAGGAGCGTTATGCCGAAGAACGCAAGTACATTCCATGTAATGACTCCGCTTTTTGTGTAGATTTTGACATCACAGGCACAGCCATTCCAGAAGGAGTTCCAATAGAGTGTTTATGGGAGATGGGAGATGGGTGATGGTCATAAACGCTACGGGGAAAAATTTAAATACTGCTATCGTAAGCCTGGCTTGTATAAAGCTGCTTTGAATGTGAGCGTTAAGAACGACAAAGGCGTGATTGAAAAGAACAAATTCGATGTGGAGATCGACCTAAGAAATCGGGAGGCATTGCGTCTGGAAAGATATTACTACGGCGACTGGCTATACCTCATTGCCGATCCATACAACTGCAATGGTTGCGAGGATATGGTCTATCACTGGAAGTGGGGAGATCTATTCTCTTGTGGTGATGAGTTGAGGATCAACCTGAGTGACCCCTCCAGGGATGTCAAGTGTGTCATGGAATACACAAAGAATGATCAAGCCTTCGATAAAGGTTGCTACATCACCATCAGGCCTTAGCGAGTATTGCACGCAGTTCGTCCAGGGCACCAATCTGATAGGTTGGCTTAAAATTGTGCTTTTTTGACAGGGGATTAAAAAGAACCTGATCAATGCCAACACCAGCTGCCCCTTTAATATCCGTTTCGATATTATCACCGATCATCAAGACCTCATTTGCATCGCAAGAAGCTAAATTCATGGTATAGTGAAATATCTCTGGCTGTGGTTTTTTATAACCCACCTCTTCTGAGATCACCACATTTCTGAAAAAGCTTCGAATATCTGATTTATCGAGTTTGATATGTTGGACTTCCCTGAAGCCATTCGTGATCAAGTGCAATCCATATTCTTCTTTAAGATCTTCAAGAAGCTGCAATGCGCCAGGAAAGAGTTTCTCTTTATGGGGACTATTCTCAATGTAATAATTGCTCATCTCCTCCCCTAGTTTTTCATCTTTGATTCCAAGCTTATCAAGCGTACGGGTGAATCTCGAAACCCTCAATTCAGCTTTTGACATTTTACCCTGGCGATATAGATGCCAGTGATGATCGTTTATCTTTTCATAAATGAAGAAGATCCTTTTTAAAGGGAATGTTTTTCTGTCCTGAAGTTTAAAATGATTTACCGCCTCGCTGATCGTTTGTCGGGAATTTGTCTCGAAGTCCCAAAGCGTGTGATCCAGATCAAAGAAGATGTGGCGATATTTCAAATGAACAGAGGCTTGATCTTAATTGAAAAGAAGGTCAGTAATAAGCCCCAGCTAAGTACCGAAAGTGTGAGGTACACCAGCGTAGACTTCCTATGCTGAAAATATCTTGCAGCGAGCAAGGCCGTTAAAGGGATAGAAGCAACTCCCAGGACAGCAGATAATCCTACCAGGCCAAAGTTATTGACCAGCTTGACGATCATCTTGTTCTTTCTGGTGAATACCCTCTTATCCTTTTTTTCCTTCTTGAACTTTGAGAAATAGTTGAATATCGCCTTTCCGGAAAAGTAGAATACAAAAACCCCGAGAAGTCCACCTGAAACCGAGACGATCAGAGCTTCCCAAAAGTTATAACCTGAAGCAACCATGGCCGAAGGTGCGAAGAGAAACTTCACAGAGCTAAACAATAGCCAAACCAATATTTCCAGCACCTTACTCACCTTCCAGTTTTTCTCCGAATGCAAGATCACCAGCATCTCCAAGCCCAGGAACGATATAGTATTTATCGTTCAACTCTTCATCAAGATCGGCAATCCAAATATTCACGTTTTCATCGGTATTTTCCTTCACAAAGTTAAGACCAGAACGACTAGCTATGGCTGCAAGTATGTGAACTTGAGAAGGTTTACCATCTTTTAACATCAGGTTAAGGCAATCAACCATACTCTGGCCTGTTGCCAACATCGGGTCTGCCAGGATCAATATCTTTCCATCGAGATCAGGTCCTGCGGAATATTTTAGTGCTGTGCGCACACTCCCATCGGTTTCACTCACACGATAGGCTGCCAAAAATGAATTCTCAGCCCGATCAAAAACATTCATTAAACCCTGATGCATTGGAAGCGATGCCCTGAGGATGGCTGCTAAAACCAGCTTATCAGATAATAATTTGGTATGCTTCACTCCCAAAGGTGTATCCACCTGAGCATCCTTATAATTCAAGTTCTTGCTTAACTCATAAGCCATAAACTCTCCAATTCTTTCCAGATTGCGACGGAAACGCATCGGGTCAGTTTGGATATCACCATCCCGGATCTCAGCCAGATAGTTGAGAATGATCCCTCCTTCTTCTGATAAAATCTTCAGCATCTTATTCTATTAATCCTCTTCCAACTTTATTTACCCTTCCTTTTGCTTTAAGCTCAGACAAACTTTTATCCAATAAGCCATTGACAAAAGATCTACTTTTTTGGGTACTGAAGGCCTTTGCCAGCTC